>JASHQL010000392.1 GCA_030039155.1 Streptosporangiaceae bacterium
GCCGAGCAGCGGCCGCAGGTCCGCAGGCGTCGGCGCTGGCGGGGCCAGCCGCGGCGGCGCGGCCAGCGCCAGCTCGCGGGCCTGCGCGCCCAGCTCCATGGCCAGCGCCTCGGCATCAGGCGTCCCGTTCACCAGCACGATCGCGCCAACCCGGCTGGCCCGGTCGAAGCAGGCGTTCGAGGTAAAGCCGGGCAAGCCGCCCGAGTGCTGCACCCAGGTCACGCCGTCCTTGCGCACCGAGTACCAGGAGACGCCCCAGGCGGTCGACCACTCCTCGTCGCTGAGGTAGCGCGGCTTGTGCATCTCCCGGCGCGTCGCCACCGACAGCACCGGCGAGTCAGCGGCCGCCGCGCTGTCGCCGTCAGCCGGGTCGGGATGCGCCGCGAGCTGGAAGGACAGCCACCGCGCCAGGTCCGTCACGGTGGACCACAATCCGCCTTCGGCCCAGACCAGCGGCATCTGCGGGGCGACCGACAGCTCGTCGGAGAAAGCCCGCCCGTTATAGCCCACGGCACGGCGCTCCGCCAGCGCGGGAACGAGCGGCTCGTAGCTGGTCGACGTCATCTGCAAAGGCGCCAGGATGCGCTCGGCCACATACTGCGGGTACGGCAGGCCGCCGGCCCGGCTGACGATCTCGCCGAGCAGCTGGTAGCCGAGGTTGCAGTACTTGAGCTGGGTGTTCGGCGGCACCGCGGTGAAGATCTCGCCGGCCCGCTCCAGGTTGCGCAAGGCCACGCCCTGGTAGGCCGGGGGCTCGGCCAGGAAGTCGGTCCCTGGCGGCTCGCTGACCAGCCCGGACTCGTGCGACAGCAGCCGCCTGATGGTGACACCGCCGATGGTCTGCGGGCTCGCGCTGCCGGCCAGCTCTGGCAGCCAGCTCAGCACAGCGTCGTCCAGGTCGAGCTTGCCGGCGTCGCGCAGCTGCATGATCGCGGTGCCGGTGAAGGTCTTGGTGATCGAGGCGATCCGGTACAGCACGTCGGGCCCGGCCGGCCGCCCGGCGGCCAGGTCAGCGAACCCCGCGCCGCCCGACCAGACCAGCTCGTCACCATGCACGACGCCCGCTGCCGCTCCGTATGCCCGGTTCTTCCGGACGAACGAGCCCAGCTTCGCCTCGAACTGCCCGGCCCCGCCTGCCACCGGTCCCGCCATCAGCCATCTCCGTTCCTGCTCCAGGTATCAGCCGAGACAGCAGGCTACAACCCAGGCGAGACGATCAGGAATGGAGAAGCACGGGCCTGCGGCCCGCGGCTAGCGTGGCGGCTTGATAAGACAGAACAGACCCGCGACCTCAGGAGTGACCATGATCGGCTCGACCACCGAGGGCATCAAGACCATCTTGTATCCGGTGACTGACCTGGAGAAGGCCAAGGCCGTCTACACCGCGCTGATCGGCTTCCCGCCGCAGCACGACGCCCCGTACTACGTCGGCTATGACGTCGAGGGCCAGCACATCGGGCTGGTGCCTGGCGGCCAGGGGTCGCCGGTGGACTACTGGCACGTGCCGGACATCGAGGCGAAGCTGGCCGAGGTGACCGCGGCTGGCGCCACCATCAAGGAGCAGCCGAGGGACGTCAGCAACGGCCGCCTGGTGGCCACCTTCACCGACCCGGACGGCAACGTCATCGGCGTGCTGCAGGACCCGCAGCCAAGCTGATGGCGCACCGGATGGAGCAGCCGGCCAGCGCGGACAGCCACGAGGTGATCCGCGTGCACGGCGCGCGGGAGAACAACCTCAGGGACGTCAGCGTCGAGATCCCCAAGCGCAGGCTGACGGTGTTCACCGGCGTGTCCGGGTCTGGCAAGAGCTCGCTGGTGTTCGACACCATCGCCGCGGAGTCACAGCGGCTGATCAACGAGACCTACAGCACGTTCGTGCAGGGCTTCATGCCGACGCTGGCGCGGCCCGATGTCGACGTGCTCGAGGGGCTGACCACCGCGATCATCGTGGACCAGCAGCGGCTGGGCGGCGACGTCCGGTCTACCGTCGGCACCGCGACCGACGCCAACGCGATGCTGCGGATCCTGTTCAGCCGGCTCGGCAAGCCGCACATCGGCTCACCGCAGGCGTTCTCGTTCAACGTCGCCTCGATCAGCGGGGCCGGAGCCGTCAGGTACGAACGCGCCGGGCAGACGGTGAAGGAACGGCGCAGCTTCAGCATCATCGGCGGCATGTGCCCGCGCTGCGAGGGCCGCGGCAACGTCAACGACATCAACCTGGCCGAGCTGTACGACGACAGCAAGTCGCTCAGCGAGGGCGCGTTCAAGGTCCCCGGCTACACGCCTGGCGGCTGGAACTACCGGCTGTACAGCCAGTCCGGCTTCTTCGACCCGGACAAGCCGATCCGGAAGTTCACCAAGAAGGAGCTGCACGACCTGCTGCATCACGAGCCGGTGCGGATGAAGATCGCCGGGATCAACCAGACGTATGAAGGGCTGATTCCGCGGATCCAGAAGTCGTTCCTGTCCAAAGAGGTCGACTCCATGCAGCCGCACATCCGCGCGTTCGTCGAGCGTGCGGTCGTGTTTGCCGCCTGCCCTGACTGCGGCGGCAGCCGGCTCAGCGAGGCGGCGCGGTCGTCGAAGATCGGAAACGTGAGCATCGCCGACGCGTGCGCGATGCAGATCAGCGACCTGGCCGAGTGGGTGCGGGAGCTTGCCGAGCCGTCCGTCGGCCCGCTGCTTGCGGCACTGCGGCAGACCCTCGACTCGTTCGTCGAGATCGGGCTCGGCTACCTCAGCCTGGACCGGTCGTCGGGCACGCTGTCGGGCGGCGAGGCGCAGCGCACCAAGATGATCAGGCACCTCGGGTCGTCGCTCACCGACATCACCTACGTCTTCGACGAGCCGACCATCGGCATGCACCCGCACGACATCCAGCGGATGAACGACCTGCTGCTGCGGCTGCGCGACAAGGGCAACACCGTGCTCGTGGTCGAGCACAAGCCGGAGACGATCACGATCGGCGACCACGTGGTCGACCTGGGTCCTGGCGCGGGCACCGCGGGCGGCACCGTCTGCTTCGAGGGCACCGTCGAGGGGCTGCGGGCAAGCGGCACCATCACCGGCCGCCACCTCGGCGACCGGGCAGCGCTCAAGCGGCAGCTGCGGACCGCGGGCAGCGCGCTCGAGGTGCGCGGCGCACGCACGCATAACCTGCGGAGCGTCGACCTGGACATCCCGCTCGGCCTGCTGGTCGTGCTCACCGGGGTCGCGGGCTCCGGCAAGAGCTCGCTGATCCAGGGCTCGGTTGCCGGGCGGGACGGGGTGGTGCTGGTCGACCAGGCGCCGATCCGCGGCTCCCGGCGGAGCAACCCGGCCACCTACACCGGGCTGCTCGACCCGATCCGCAAGGCGTTCGCTGCCGCCAACAAGGTGAAGCCGGCCCTGTTCAGCGCCAACTCGGAGGGCGCCTGCCCGAACTGCAACGGCGCCGGGGTGGTCTACACCGACCTGGGCGTGCTGGCCAGCGTGGCCACGGTCTGCGAGGTGTGCGAGGGCAAGCGCTTCCAGGCCGAGGTGCTCGAGTACAAGTTCGGCGGCAAGGACATCCACCAGGTGCTGGCGATGCCGGTGGACGAGGCCGCCGGGTTCTTCGGCTCTGGCGCCGGCCAGGACGCCGCCGCGCACAAGATCCTGGAGCGGCTGGCCGACGTCGGGCTCGGCTACCTGAGCCTCGGCCAGCCGCTGACCACGCTGTCCGGCGGCGAGCGGCAACGGCTCAAGCTGGCCGCCCAGCTGGCCGAGAAGGGCAGCGTCTACGTGCTCGACGAGCCGACAACCGGGCTGCACCTGGCCGACATCGAGCACCTGCTCGGCCTGCTCGACCGGCTGGTCGACTCCGGCAAGTCGGTGATCGTGATCGAGCACCACCGCGCGGTGATGGCGCACGCCGACTGGATCATCGACCTCGGCCCTGGCGCCGGGCACGACGGCGGCCTGGTGGTGTTCGAGGGCAGGCCGGCCGACCTGGTTGCCGCCCGCTGCACGCTCACCGGCGAGTACCTGGCGGCGTACGTCGGCGGCCCGGCCGGGCCTGCTCAGCGGGCCGGCATCGGCGCGGTCAGCGGGTCTGCGGAGCCGGGGTAGCCGGGCGGCCTGACCCTGGGCGGCACCGGGCGCTGCCGGTCGATCTCGCGGCAGATCGGCATCAGCACGGCGTCGTACGCAGCCGGGCTGTACTTCTGCCCGATCGCCCTGAGCACGCCCTTGGCGCTGGCCTCACCGAGCAGTTCGGTCAGCACCCGGTGGTCGACGGCCTCGCCGTCGGCCAGCCGGGCGTAGGCCGCCCGCGCGATCCGCTGCACGGTCGGGTGACCGGCCGACTCGGTGAGGAACATCAGCGTGGCGTCCTTGAGGTCCACCCGGCCGAGTCTAGGCCGGGCGGACCTGCCAGGGTCGCGGTTCAGTGCACCGTGTAGACCACGAGCTGCGGGTTGCCGCCGTGATTGCTCGCCGAGGTGGCCGGCCCGCCGTCCGGCACGATCACCGCGTTCCCGGCGACGGCGATCGGCGCGTTAGCCGAGGTGGGCAGGTCGTGCCGGTAGACCACCGCGCCGGTGCTGCGGTCCAGCGCGACCAGCACGCCGTTGAACAGCGTGGTGAACACCAGGTCGTTCGACACGGTCATCGCGCCGAGCGGCATCTGCGGCATCTTGGTGTCCCACTCGACCTTGCCGGTGTTCACGTTCAGCGCCACGATCTCGCCCCTGGCCGGCCCGTACGGCGAGCCGAGCGGCAGCTGCAGCGTCTTGACCTTGAACGGCCAGTCGATGGTAGCCACGTACACGGTGCCGTCCGCCAGCGCCATGTTGGTGAGCACGCCGCCGAGCGATCCCGGCTCGAAGCTGTACGGCGCCTTCAGCGTGAGCTTGTGCTCGAGCGCCAGCAGCGAGGCGTTGTCGTGGCCGTCGTGCACGCCGACCGGCATCTTCCAGATCAGCTTGCCGGTCACCGCGTTCATCGCGTAGACGTAGCCCATCTTGCCGCCGCCGATCACGGCGGGCTGCCCGCCGATGCTGGTGGCGATCGGCGACGCCTGCATGTCGTAGTCCTTGAAGTCGTTCGGCACGCCCTGGTAGTACCAGCGCAGCTTCCCGGTGGCGGCGTCCAGGTTCACGTCACTGTCGGTGTACAGCTGGGCGGACGGCTGCGAGATGGCCGAGGCGGCGTTCTGGTACGGGTTGCCGATGCCGAACGTGACCGATCCGTCGGTGCCGATCAGCGGCGTCTGCCAGGCGCCGCCGGACCCGGCGCCGATGGCGCGCACTCCCGGGTCCTGCGCGAGCAGCGTGTTGAACCGCCAGATCACCTTGCCGGTCGCGGCGTTCAGCGAGAACAGCACGCCGCCACCTGGACCGAGCCCGTAGGCGCTGGCCAGGTACACCGCCCCGTTGCCCACGGCCGGCTGGATCTCGAACGACCCCTGGCCCTTGCTGAGCAGTCGCTTGTCGTCCCACAGCACCTTGCCGGTGCTCGCGTGCAGCGCGAATACCGTGGTCGGCGTGTCCCCGTACACGATGCCGTTCGCCACCGCGACGCCGTCCGGGCCTGGCCCGCTCTTCTCCGGGGTGTTGACCTGGTATTCCCACTTCAGCTTGCCGGTCTTCAGGCTGAGCGCGTAGACGTTGGCGTCCAGGTCCTGGATGTACACCACGCCGCCGACGACGATCGGGTTGACCCCGGCGAAGGAGCCGGTGCCCGCCACGCCCGCCGCCGCCGTGCCGGTGAGCTTGAAGGTCCAGGCCTGCCGCAGGCTGCCGACGTTCGCCGACGAGATCACCGACCCGGTGGCGACCCTGGTGTTGGACAGGTTGCCGTTGGGCTGCAGCCAGGACCCGGCGGGCGCGGCCGCCTTGGTGTTCCGTGTCGTCGTGCCTGGTGCGCCGCTGCTGCTGCACGCCGCCGCTGCCAGGCTCACCGCGGCGATCAGCGCTACCCAGGCCGTCTTCCTGATGCTCATCGCGCACTCCCGTCAGGCTTTCAGGACCGATTCATAAATTGATATCACTATGCTAGGTGCTTGCTATCAACCCGTCAAGAAAGGGAACGTGCCTGCTCCCGGCCTGTCCCGGCCACCATCAAGTCTGGTTCGGCGGATGCCGCAGCGCTGCCGCCCTGGTGATGAGATAGGTGCGCTCGGGCAGGCTCGCGGTGCCGCGCGCGGCGGCGTGGTAGTGAGCGACTGCCTCGTCGGCCCTGCCGAGCATGTCCAGCAGGTGCGCGCGCACCGCGTCGAGCCGGTAATGGCCGGCCAGCCGCTGGTCAAGCGGCTCGAGCTCGGCCAGGCCGGCCTCCGGGCCGTGCACCATGGCGGCCGCCACCGCCCGGTTCAGCGCGACCACGGGACTGCCGGTCAGCCTGCCCAGGATGCCGTAGAGCGCGAGAATCTGCGGCCAGTCGGTGTCCGCCGCGGTCGGTGCCTCGTCGTGCAGCGCGGCGATCGCTGCCTGCAGCTGGTAGTCACCGGTCGGCCCCTGCGTCATGGCCTGCACGGCAAGCGCCACGCCCTCGGTGATCAGCGCCTGGTCCCAGCGGGCCCGGTCCTGCTCGGTCAGCGGCACCAGCTCGCCGGCCGGCCCGGTCCTGGCGGCCCGCCTGGCCTCGGTCAGCAGCATCAGCGCGAGCAGGCCGGTGACGTTGCCGTCGCCGGGCAGCAGCGCGTGCAGGATCCTGGTCAGCCGGATCGCCTCGCCGGCCAGCTCGTGCCGCTGCAGCACCGGGCCCGCGCTGCTCGCGTAGCCCTCGTTGAAGATCAGGTACAGCACGTGCAGCACGGAGCGCAGCCGGCCGGCCCGCTCTGCCGCGCCAGGCAGCGCGAACGGGACGCCGGACGCCCTGATCCGCTGCTTGGCCCGGCTGATCCGCTGTCCCATGGTCCGCTCTGGCACCAGGAACGCGCTGGCGATCTCACCGGTGGTCAGCCCGCCCACGGCGCGCAGCGTGAGCGCGATCGCGGACTCCGGCGTCAGCACCGGATGGCAGCACATGAACAGCAGCACCAGCGTGTCGTCGCCGTCCGGCACCTCGGCGGGCGGCGGCGCCGCGGCGGCCAGCACCTCGCGCCGCCGCCTTGCCTGGTCGCTGCGGATCTGGTCGGTCATCCGCCGGGTGGCCGCCTGCACCAGCCAGCCGCGCGGGTTGTCCGGCACGCCGTCGGCCGGCCAGTGCCTGGCCGCGGCGAGCAGCGCCTCCTGCACGGCATCCTCGGCGGTGTCGAGTCCGCCGAACCTGCGCAGCACGATCCCGAGGACCTGCGGCGCGAGCTGGCGCAGCAGGTCCTCGGTCGCTGGCTGCAGGGTCACCGGCCGCGGCTACAGGTCGATGCCGGGCAGCATCTCATCGGTCATCACCTGGCGTATCTCGATCGGCTGCTGGATCGGCACGCCGCCAGGGCCCGGCACGGCGGACAGCCGCGCGGCGATCTCGATGGCGCGGTCAAGCGAGTCGAACTCGAAGACCTGGAATCCGGCCAGCTGCTCCTTCGCCTCGGCGTAAGGACCGTCCGTCACCACCGGCGCTGACCTGCCGTCCGACCTGACCGTCTTGGCGTGCTCCGGCCAGGCCAGCGCGGTGCCGTCGACCAGTTCGCCGGACTCGGTCAGCTCCGCGGTCAGCGCGTCGTAGTAGGCCATGTGCGCCTTGATGTCGGCGGGATCCCAGTCCAGCATGGGCTCCTCGACGACGCCATTGTCATAGTTCACCAGCAGCAAGAACCTGGTCACCTGCGGCTCCTCAGTCGTCCCTGGCCATCGTGGCACTGTCACTGCAAGGACGGAGCAGCGCGCGGGTTCTCGACATCGCCGCGCGAGGCGGCCCCCGGCCTCCCCGGCTAGTCCACCGACCTCGGGTCGACGCCCTTGCCCTGGTGCGCGCTGCTCTCATAGGCGGCCAGCGCGAACCGCAGCACCTCGACCGCCTCGTCCGCGCTCCACAGCAGGTCGCCCTCGCCGGTGCGCAGCCACTGCAGCCAGTGCCGGCCCGAGTCGCGGAAGCTGCTTGCCCAGTCGTCGTCCAGCGCGTGATAGCCGCGCATCTGGCCGTCGGCATAGACCTCAAGGCTCGGCTCCTGGATGCCGCGCCCGGTGCACCGGTTGACCCGTGCGTAGCCGCGCTTGCCGGTGATCTCCCAGCGCTCGTCGTTGGTGTAGTAGTCGGACCGCAGGTACATGTCGACGGCGAGGGTGGTGTCCCAGACCCCGCGGACGCCGTTCTCGTGCTCCCACATGATCGTGGACGGCGCGTCGATGTGAATGTCGGGGCCGAACGAGGTGGTGCCGATCCACGCCCTGACCTCGCAGATCGGGCCGAACAGCCAGAGCGCGGTGGACAGCTTGTGCCAGCCGTCGTCAAAGACCAGGATGCCGCGGCCGCGGCGCATGTTCTCCATCTGCCACTCGAAGCTGGCCGGCGGGGTTTCGATGGTGGCGCCAAGCCCGTTGGCCACCATCTTGATGTGGTAGCCGACCGGGTCGCCGATCTCGCCGGACTCCGCGGTCGCCTTCAGCTTGCGCAGCGGCTCGTAGAACAGGTAGTTCTCCATCACCCGCAGGACCCGGTCGTTGGCCTTGGCCGCGTCCAGCATCCGGCGCGCGTCGGTCAGGTCGTTGCACATCGGCTTCTGCGCGTTGACGTGCCAGCCGTAGTCAAGCAACTCGGGGATGCCATCCGCGTGCAACGGCGCGGGCAGCAGCGCCTCCACGGCGTCGACCCCGAGGCCGCTGCCGGCCAGCTCGGCCGCGGTCGCGAAGACGGCGGCGTCCGGCCAGTCACGCTGCCGCTGCGCGCGGCGCTCCGCATCCGGGTCGACCAGCGCAACGACCTCGACGTCTGGGTTGTCCAGGTAGCCGCGCACGTTGAGGTCGTAGACCACGCCAAGGCCGATGAAGGCAGCGCGCACCGGGCGCTGATAGGGAACGAATGGCACAGGTGGTTCTCCTCGGGCTGTCGATGCGGCAGTGACCAATGTCAACTGCCCTGATTGTCAAGGTAACCCGAGGTAGCCGATTCCGGCCATCCGCAACGTTGACCGGATATTGAGCCAGCAACCGCCAGGGCCGACGGCTCACGCCCCGGAGCGCCGGTGCTGGGCCGCGCCGATGTCGGCCAGCGCGACCAGCCCGGTGCGCAGCGCCGCCAGCCCGTCA
>JASHQL010000393.1 GCA_030039155.1 Streptosporangiaceae bacterium
TCGTAGATGGACCGGGCACCCGATACCTCGGGAATGAAGTGCCGGACGCCGACCCGGCGGTACTGCGCGGCGATCCTGAGCTTCGCGTCGGGCTGGTAGGCCGGCAGCACCAGTCCGTCTGAGGTCGAGTCGCCGATGTGCACCACCGACGTGCACGAGGTACGCAACGGCTGTGCCTGGGCGCCGGCGGCCGGCGAGGCCGACGGGCTACCGCTGGCCTCGACCGGGGTGGCTGACGGACTCGGCCTGGTCGACGGCTTCGCCGCTGGCGCGCCGGCTCCGCATCCGGCCAGCGCGGCAGCGAACGCCAGCACCAGCAGCCCTGTTCTCGCCGAACGATTCATCGCGCTGTCCGCCCCCCGCAGCACGCCGTTAGCCTAACCCCGGCGGCTGCGGCCTCCTGGTTGCGACACCTCTGATACTCAGACGCGCGTCGGCGGCTGCGGTTGCACATCAGGCCAGCTCGCCCAGTGCGTCCTGCACCGCGCGGTGGAAGGTGGGATAGGCGTAGATCATCTCCCTGAGCCGCTGGACCGGCGTCGCCTCGTGCACGGCCAGCGTCAGCATGCTGAGCACCTCGCCGCCGGCCGGCCCCGCGGAGGTCGCGCCCACCAGCACGCCGCGGTCGGCGTCGGCGACCAGCTTGACGAACCCGTCGTTGCCTGCCTTGTGTATCCAGCCGCGTGCCGAGCTGGGGATCTGGCTGCTGCCCGTGCGCACGCCGATGCCGTCCGCCCTTGCCTGCGCTTCGGTCAGCCCGACCGCACCGACCTCAGGGTCGGTGAAGGTCACCCGCGGCACCGCGTGGTACTCGGCCTGGTGATGCGGGCGGCCGAGAATATCGGCGATGATGATCTCCGCGTGGTACATCGACATGTGCGTGAAGGCGCCCTTGCCGACCACGTCGCCGAGCGCCCAGACGCCGTCCGCGGCGCGCATCCGCGCGTCCACCTCGATCGCGCGCGCCATCTCGTCAAGGCCGACCGCCCCGACGCCGAGCCCGGCCAGGTCGGTCTTCCTGCCGGTGGCGACCAGCAGCTGCTGCGCGGCCAGCTGGGCGCCGTCGGCCAGGGTGACCTGGAACCCGGACTGGTCGTGGCTGACCCCGGCCGCCGCGAGCCCGGTGAGCACGCTGATGCCCTCGCGGCCGAACACGGCGGCGAGCAGCTGGCCGGCCTCTGGTTCCTCGGCCGGCAGCATCCGGCCGGCAACCTCGACGACCGTGACCTGGGCGCCGAACCTGCTGAAGACCTGCGCGAGTTCGGCGCCGATCGCGCCACCGCCGAGCACGATCAGCGAAGCGGGCACCCGCTCGGTCTCGATGGCCTGGTGATTGGTCCAGAACGGCGTGCCGGCCAGGCCGGGAATCGGCGGCACCGCCGCCTCGGTGCCGACCGCGATCACCAGGCGGCTCGCGCGCAGCAGGTCGGCGCCGACCTGCACCCGGCCTGGCCCGCTGATCCTGGCATGCCCGCGGAACAGGGTGCCGCCCGCCGCCGCGAACCTGTCGGCAGCGACCGTGTCGTCCCAGTGGTCGGTCGCCTCGGCCCTGATCCTGGCGGCGACCGGGGCCCAGTCGGGCTCGATGGCGGAAGCCCCCGCCATGCCGGGGATCCTGCGTCCCTCGGTCAGCAGGTCCGCGGCCCTGATCATCATCTTCGACGGCACGCAGCCCCAGTACGGGCACTCGCCGCCGACCAGCTGCTGCTCGACGCCCGCTACCGACAGGCCGGCCTTGGCCAGCTGCCCGGCCACGTGCTCGCCGCCGGGGCCCATACCGATCACCACGACGTCAAACTCGTACTCGCCCACCCCTGACCTCCGCTCGCCGGGCCCCAGGCACACTTACCCGGCTCGGCGGCCACCGTGCAAGCGGGCTAGCTCGGTGTCCTGCCAGAAACCGGCAGTGTCCGCTCGCTGCGTTCGACCAGCCAGCTGACCGGCCCGGCGAGGTACAGCCCGAGCAAGCCAAACAGGATCACCAGGTCGACGAGCAGGATGACCGATTTCGGCGGGTGCGGGAAGCTCGGCAGGATGCTGCCAAGCACGTCCCAGCCGAAATGCACCATGATCAGCGGAAGCAGCTGCCTGGTGCGCAGGTAGATCCAGATGAACAGGCTGGCCCAGACCGCGATGCCGAGCACGCCAGGGCCGTAGTAGATGTGGTACGAGCACCGCATCAGCAGCGCGACGATCACGACCTCCGGCAGCGGCCTGCGGGCCTGCAGCAGCGTGCTGATGGTGAAGGCAAGGACGACCAGTTCCTCGACCAGGCCGGCGTTCAGCGCGGTGGCGACGCCGTAGACGAACGAGGCGAGCCCAGGCTGCGGCGGCGCGGCAAGATGCCCGGTGGCGAGCGCGCCGTTGATCGCGCCGCCGCCCGCGATGGCCAGCACGGCCCAGCCGATCACCCGGACCGTGGCTCCCGCTCCTGGCGTCCGCTCGCCGGCCGCGGCGGCCGGCGGCCAGCCGAGGCCGAGCGCAGCCGCCGTGAGGCCGCGCCTGGCCGACAGCAGCAGCACGGCGAGCGCGGTAATGCCGGCCGCGCCGAGCACGCTGACCGCGGCCGGCCCGTACAGTGCCCAGCTGCCGCCGGGATTGGGCAGATGCCGGCCGGCCACCGACTCGGCGGCGGCGATGATGCCGCTGCCGAACGACGCGGCGAACAGCAGCAGCACCTCGGCGTAGGCCCGGCGCGCCGAGATCGGCTGGCTCGGCGGCGGCGGCAGCGGCGACCACCAGTGTGGCCGGCCGCGCGGTTCCTGCTGGCTGCCGCCAGCGTCAAGAGTCATGCAGCACCGCCGCGCCAGAGCCGGAGAACCCGCCGTGAGTGCGGCGATTGAGCTACATAATGGACAAGCTAGGCGTTCGTCGCAAGCCCGCCCCGCTCGACCCGCCTCACCGTCACCGCGGTCAGCCGCAGCCCGGACACCAGCTCCCCGATGACCAGGTTGCCGTCGATGGCACCGCAGCTGAACAGGTCGATCGCGACCAGGTTCTCCTCCGGCCAGGTGTGGATGCTCAGGTGTGACTCGGCGAGGATCAGCACCAGCGTGATCGCGCCGTTGGGGAAGACCACGTGGCTTGCGTCGAGCACGTGCCCGCGGCCGGCCCGCACCGCGGCCGTGCACAGGCCGGCCAGCGCGTCCGCATCGGTGACCGGCGAGGCCGGCGTGCAGCGGGCGTCGACGGCGTACAGCACCTTCGGCGACGCCGCCTCCTGCCGCCGCAGCTCGGCGAAGCTGCTGGCCGGTTCCATGCCGGGCATGTTGTGCGAGGATACCGGACTATCGGGGCGGACCAGGGGGGTCCAGTGCTGCATATTCGGGTGGTCAGCCCGGCCGAGCTGACCGACCGGCTGGTTGGCCGGCTGACCGCCGAGCCGGGGGTGGCGAACCTGGTCGTCAGCCGGGCCGCCGCGGCCAGGCCGGACGGCGACGCGGTGCAGTTCGACGTGCTGAACAGCTCGGCCAACCTGGTGCTCGCCCAGGTCAAGGAGCTCGGCCTGGACCGGGTGAGCTCGGTGGTGGTCGAGCCGGTGGAAGCCACGATCCCCGATCCGCCCCCGCAGGTGACCAGGCGGGCCTCCTTCCACGGCGAGCGCGCGCCGGTCTGGGACCTGGTCGAGGCGAGGATCAGGCGGGACGCGGAGTACGCGCCGAGCTTCTTCGCGCTGCTGGCGTTTGCCGGGCTGATCGGCGCCTGCGGCATCCTGACCAACTCACAGATCCTGATCGTCGGCGCGATGGTGGTGGGGCCGGAGTACGCGGCGATCATCTCGGTGGCACTGGGGATCGACCGGCGCGACGGCGCAGCCGTCCGCCGTGGCCTGCTGGTGCTGCTCGCGGGCTTCCTGCTGGCCGTCCTGGTCACCATGCTGTTCGCGCTCTGCATCCGGTGGTCAGGGCATACCCCAGAGCTGTACCTGAAGGGCGTGCGGCCGGTGTCCGACCTGATCAACTCGCCGAACCTGTTCTCGGTGGTAGTGGCCGTAGTCGCCGGGCTCGTCGGCGTGGTGTCGCTGACCACCGCCAGGGCCGGCGCGCTGATCGGGGTGTTCATCTCGGTCACCACGATCCCGGCGGCAGCCGACATCGGGGTGTCGGTCGCCTACGGCAGCTGGCGGGAGGCAGGCGGCTCGACGCTGCAGTTGCTGCTGAACGTCGGCCTGCTGATCGGCGTCGGCGCCGCCGCGCTGCGCGCGCAGCGGGTCATCTGGCGGAATCTGGCCCCCGGCTGAGTTCCTCTGGCCGCACGTGGTAGATGTCACTGACCTTGCCGACCTGCCGCGTGGTGTAGGCGCGCTCCCGCCTGATGTCCCTGCTGAAGGCAACCCACCAGGTGAGGATCGCGCCGACCCGGTTCCTGAAGCCGGTCAGGAACGCGATGTGCACGAACAGCCAGCCGAGCCAGCCGGCGAAGCCGCCGACCTTGACCGGGCCGGCCGACATGACCGCGCGGCCACGGGAGATGTACGCAGCCGAGCCCAGGTCGTAGTACCTGAACTGGCGCTTCGCCGGCCCGGTCAGGCGGGGCCGGCCGCCGACGGCGGCACCGCCCGGCTGGCCGGTCAGCTCGTGCCTGACCCGGCGGCCCGCGTACATGCCGGACTGCATGGCCACCTCGGCAACGCCGGGCAGCTTGCGCAGGCTCATCATGTCGCCGATCACCGAGATGTCCGGATGGCCGCGAATCGTCAGGTCGTCTTGCACCACGATCCGGCCCGCCTTGTCCTGCTCGGCGCCGGTGGCCCCGGCCAGCGCTGCCGCGAGCGGCACCGCCTCGACGCCCGCGGTCCACAGCACGGTGGCCGCCTGGTAGCGGTGCTGCTTGCCTTGATTGTCCTGCACCAGCAGTCCGCTGCTGTCCACGCTGGTCACCATGGTGTCCATGTGCAGCTCGACGCCGAGCGCCTGCAGTTCCTCGGCCGCCTTGCCTGACAGCCGCCGGCCGAAGGCCGCCAGCGGCGACGGCCCGCCATCGAACAACAGCACCCTGGCGTCCTCGGGGTTCACCCGCCGATACTCAGAGCGCAGCGTCTTGGTGGCCAGCTCGCGGATCTGCCCGGCCAGCTCGACCCCGGTTGGTCCGGCACCGACCAGCGCGAAGGTGAGCCAGCGCCGGAGCTCGGCGGCGTCGGCGGCGGTCTCGGCCATCTCGAACGCGCCGAAGACCCGGCGGCGGATCATCAGCGCGTCGGAGATCGTCTTCATGCCAGGAGCCCACTGAGCGAACTCATCATGACCGAAATACGACTGCGTCACTCCGGCCGCGACGATCAGCTTGTCGTAGCGCAGCTCGATCGGCTCGCCGAGTGGCCGCAGGCAGATGACCCGCTTGCGGGCCACGTCGACATCCACCACTTCGGCGCAGATGCACTCGACGTTGCGGTGCCGCTGCACCAGCCTGCGCAGCGGCGCGGTGATCTGGCCCTCGGACAAGATGCCGGTCGCGCACTGGTACAGCAACGGCTGGAACACATGCTGGGCGGTCCGGTCGACGAGGGTGACGTCGAATGGCCCGCCGGCCAGGGCGCGGGCGGCGAACAGGCCGCCGAAGCCACCGCCGACGATCACAACCTGGCGCTCGCTCATGCTGCCGCTCCTGGTCAGTTCGCCGGGTCGTGCCAGACGATGCCCTCTGGCAGCAGGTGGTCGGCCTCCTTGGGACCCCAGCTGCCGCGCTCGTAGCCGTGCACAGGAACCACGTCGCCGAGCACCGGGTCGACCACCTGCCAGGCGGCCTCAACGGTGTCCTGCCTGGCGAACAGCCAGCGCTGGCCGGACAGCGCCGCGCCGATCAGCCGGTCGTATGGCCGCATGTCGGCGCCCGGCTGCTCGGCGAACGTCAGGTCCTCCTGCCTGGGCTGCCAGCCCGCACCCGGCTTCTTGCCGAGCAGGCTGAGGCTGACCCGTGCCTCCGGGTAGATCCGGAACAGCAGCCGGTTGGCCATGCTCGGCTGGCCGATATCGAACACATCGTGCGGCGGCCGCCTGAACCTGATGCTGATCTCGGTCGCGGTGACCGGCATGCACTTGCCGGCCCTGATCAGGATCGGCACGTCGGCCCAGCGCCAGGAGTCGGCGGCCAGCCTGATCGCGACGAACGTCTCGGTGGTCGAGCCGGCCCGGACGCCGTCGACGTCAAGGTAGCCGTCGTACTGGCCGCGCACGGTGTCCTCAGGGCGCAGCGGCCTGAGCGCGCCGATCAGCCTGGACTTGGCATCGCGCCAGGCGGACATGCCGCTGCCGTCCGGCGGGTCGGCCAGCACGGTGGCCAGCACCTGGAGCATATGGTTCTGCACCACGTCCCTGATCGCGCCGGTGCCGTCGTAGAACCGGCCGCGGTCGGCAACGTCGAACGCCTCGCCCATGGTGATCTGGATGCTCTCCACCTGGCTGCGGTTCAGCAGTGGCTCGAGCATCGAATTGGCGAACCTGACGAACAGCACGTTCTCCACCGGGTCGAGGCCGAGCCAGTGGTCGACCCGGTAGATGTCGTCCTCGTCGAAGTACTGGTGCATGGTCTGGTTGAGCTGCCTGGCGCTGGCCAGGTCGGTGCCGGACGGCTTCTCCACCATCACCCGGCCGCCGGTTGCGCGGCCTGCCGCGGAGATGCCGCGAGCGATCCGGCCGAACAGCGGCGGCGGCACCTCCAGGTAGAACAGCGCGTTGCCCTGGCCCATGGCATCGGACATCGCCTGATAGGTCGCGGCGTCGTCGAGGTCGCCGTCCACGTAGCGGAGCAGCCCGAGCATCTTGGCCGCCGCCGGGCTCTTCGGGTCCATCTTGTTCAGCTTGAGCGAGGCCTCGGCGTAGTGACGGAACTGGTCAAGGCCCCAGCCGCTCTTTGCCACGCCGACGACCGGGACGTCGAGCACGCCTCGGTCGACCAGCCCGACCAGCGCAGGGAATGTCTCCAGCTTGGCCAGGTCACCGGTCGCGCCGAAGATCGTCAGCGCACTGACCTTGTCCGTCGTCACATCAGCCCCCAGGTCGCTCGGTGCATCACACCATCCGACCCCGTCAGCGCCCGGCATGCGCCACCCTGCGCGGGTGATGCTGCGGCGGGCGACAACCACTACACCCTGTCGTGCTGCGCTGCCGCGGCCGCGCTGCCGAGCCGGAAGGCCGTGGTGCCGGCGCTCAGGCGCCCGCTGCCGCTTGCAGCTGGC
>JASHQL010000394.1 GCA_030039155.1 Streptosporangiaceae bacterium
GCCCGCAGGGGACGAGCGGGGCGCCGTCGGCGGCGACCACGCTGACCGCGACGAGCCGGCCGGCCGCGGCCGCGTGCTGCGCGCTGACCAGGCCGCACTCGGCGCACAGGGTCAGCCCGTACGAGGCGTTCTCGACGTTGCAGCCGGTCACCAGGGTGCCCGCCGCGTCCTGCCCGGCCGCGCCGACCCTGAGGCCCGAATACGGCGCGTACGCGTGCGCGGCGACCGCGGTGGCCGCGCTGCGCAAGGCCGGCCAGTCGATTCCCATTTGATCCCTCATATTCGGTAAGTCGAGTAGATCCCTTGAGATGCCAGCACAGCCGGTTCCGCCGGCAGCGGCGGATCCCGATGGCACCCACTCAATCGTCTCAATTTGGCATCAGCATCACGAGAAGATCGGCTAGCTCCTTTCGCACCTTTCGCTGCGGGGCTAGCATCCGCACAATCCCGTAGGGGGGAGTCGTCTCGCCCTGGCCGGCTCGGGCAGTGCAGTGAAGCCGGCGGCCTACGGCAGCGTCTGTGCTGCCCTCGAGGAGGAGGTAGCAGTTGAGAAAAGTGATCACTATCGTGGCGGCCTCCAGCGCGTTGTTGCTGCTGGCCGCCTGCGGTTCTTCGTCGCCTTCGTCGAGCCCGTCAACCTCGAAGAGCCCGTCGACCGCAGGCAAGTTCCTCGGCTGCATGGTGACTGACACTGGCGGCATCGACGACAGGTCGTTCAACGCCTCGTCCTGGGAAGGCATGCAAGAGGCGCAGGCCGCCGATCCAAGCAAGATCACGGTCAAGTACCTGCAGTCAAGCAGCTCGGCCGACTACGCGCCGAACATCACCGCATTCCTCGGCGAGAAGTGCGGCATCATCGTGACCGTCGGCTACCTGATGGCCAGCGCGACCGGGACCGCGGCGACCGCGAACCCGAACTCGAAGTTCGCCATCGTGGACTGCTCGATCGGTTCCGCCTCGTGCCCGATCAGCGCGTCAGGCAAGCCATCGACGCCGCCGAAGAACGTGGACTCGCTGGTGTTCGACACCGTGCAGGACGGGTTCCTCGGCGGGTATCTCGCCGCGGGCATGACCAAGACCGGCAAGGTCGCCACGTTCGGCGGCGAGAAGATCCCGACCGTCACCATCTACATGGATGGCTTCTGGGACGGCGTGCAGTACTACAACTCCCAGCACCACACCCATGTGGACGTGCTCGGCTGGAGCGAGAAGACCCAGTCAGGCGAGTTCACCAACAGCTTCACCAACCTGACCATGGGCCAGACCATCACCCAGCAGTTCATCTCAGAGGGCGCGGACATCATCTTCCCGGTGGCCGGCGGTGTCGGGCTCGGCGCGGCCAAGGCAGTGGAGGACGCGGACAACGCGGCAGGCTCGCAGAAGGTCAACATGATGTGGGTTGACACCGATGGCTGCATCAGCGCGCCGCAATACTGCAAGTACTTCATCACCAGCGTGGAGAAGGGCATCCAGGCGGCGGTGAAGCACGCGGTGCTGACCGCGGAGAACCACACGTTCACCGGCGGCACCTACATCGGCACGCTGGCCAACGGCGGCGTGACGCTGGCCCCGTTCCACGACTTCGCGAGCAAGGTCCCGGCCTCGCTGCAGGCGGAACTGAACACGCTCAAGCAGGAGATCATCAGCGGCAAGATCAAGCCGGCCACCAAGAGCCCGGTGTAAGCCGGCTGGTCCTGGGAGTGCCCACGGACTGAGCGCGACGGCCAGGGCCTGGATGCCATCCAGGCCCTGGCCGTGCCGACCGCACACCGCAGCTGCCGTGGTCGCGGCGCCTGCGGTACTGCCAGACTGCATGCCTGGACCGTCAGCAGAGGAACGGATTTGTGGAACTTGAGCTGCGCGGCATTACCAAGCGCTTTGGCAGTCTGGTGGCCAACGACCACATCGATCTGGCGGTAGCACCTGGCGAGATCCGCGGCCTGCTCGGCGAGAACGGGGCCGGCAAGACCACGCTGATGAACGTCCTGTACGGCCTGGTGCAGCCGGACGAGGGCGAGATCCTGGTCGACGGCAAGCAGGTCACGATCCATTCGCCGAAGGACGCGATCAACGCCAAGATCGGCATGGTGCACCAGCACTTCATGCTGGTCCCCGTCTTTACCGTGGCCGAGAACGTGGCGCTGGGAGTCGAGCAGCAGCGCAAGCTCAAGATCGGCAGCCTGCCCGGCATCCCGACCGGGCTGCTTGACCGCGGCCGGGCCAGGCGGCAGGTGATCGAGCTATCGGAGCGCTACGGGCTGCAGGTGAACCCGGACGTCAGGATCGAGGACCTGCCGGTCGGCGTGCAGCAGCGGGTGGAGATCATCAAGGCGCTGCTGCGGCAGGCCAGCGTGCTGATCCTGGATGAGCCCACCGCGGTGCTCACGCCCGGCGAGACCGAGGACCTGTTCCGGGTCATGCGCGAGCTGCGCGAGGGCGGCCGGTCGATCGTGTTCATCTCGCACAAGCTCAAGGAAGTCCAGACCATCGCCGACAAGATCACCGTCATCCGCCGCGGCAAGGTGGTCGGCGAGCGGCCGCCGAGCACCAGCGACGCGGAACTTGCCGCGCTCATGGTCGGCAGGCCGGTTGAGCTCAAGGTGAGCAAGGAGCCGGCCAAGCCCGCCGACGTGGTGCTCGAGGTCACCGACCTGACGGTGGCCGGCGCGGCCGGGCTCGCGGCGGCCGGCCAGGACAGCAGGAACAGCGTCGACGGTGTCTCGTTCCAGGTCCGCGCTGGCGAGATCCTCGGCATCGCCGGCGTGCAGGGCAACGGCCAGACCGAGCTGTGCGAGGCGCTGATGGGCCTGCTGCCGTCCGGCGGGCAGGTGCGGCTCGACGGCAAGGACATCAGCCGGGCGACACCGCACGACCGGCTCCGCTCCGGGATCTCCTACATTCCGGAGGACCGCCGGGAAGACGGGCTTGTTTCCGACTTCTCGGTGGCGGACAACCTGGTGCTCGACCTGTATGACCGCAAGCCGTTTGCCTCTGGCATCGCCATGGACCTGCCGGCCATCCGGGCCAATGCCAGGACGCTGACTACCGAGTTCGATGTCAGGACCTCGTCGATCGACGCCACGGTCGGCACGCTGTCCGGCGGCAACCAGCAGAAGGTGATCCTGGCCCGCGAAGTGGGCAGGCGGGTCAGGCTGCTGCTGGCCAGCCAGCCCACCCGCGGCCTGGACGTCGGGTCGATCGAGTTCGTGCACCGCAGGATCATCGAGGAGCGGGACCAGGGCGTGGCGGTGATCATCGTGTCCTCCGAGCTCGACGAGATCTACGCGCTGGCCGACCGGATCGCGGTCATGTACGAGGGTCAGATCACCGGCTTCCGGCCGCCGTCCGTGCCGGTCACCGAGCTTGGCCTGCTGATGGCCGGCGTCAGGAACGGCGCCGCGGCCGACCCGGCTGGCAGCGACGGCAATCCGGATGATGGCCCGCCCGGCGGCGGGTCAGCTGGCCGAACGGAGCCAACATGAGCGATGACCCGGGCGGCGTGCCCGCTGGCTCAGGCCAGGACCAGGGCGGCACCGAGAACCCGCGGCCTGGCGACGGCCCGGCCAGCCCAGCCAGCCCGGCCGACCCAGCCGGGTCGGCCGGGGCTGGCGGTGACGCAGCAGCGTCCGGGCCGGCCGGCTCAGCCGACGATCAGGGGGACGCCTCGGCGGAGCGCGGCCTGGGCCGCTTCCGCGGCCTGGACCGAGCCATCCTGGACGCGATCATCCATGGCAGCCCGACCGTCGTCACGATCCTGGCGGTCATCTCCGCCCTGGTGCTCGGCGCGCTCATCATCGCGTTCAGCGACACCGCGGTGCTGCACGCCTGGGCCAGTTTCTTCTCCGCGCCAGGCGCGGCGATATCGGCGGCGTGGCAGTCGATAGCCTCCGCGTACTCGGCACTGTTCGAAGGCGCGATCTTCAACCCGCACACGGTGGCGGCGGCCTTCCACGGCGGCTCGGTCGGCGCGATCTTCTACCCGCTGTCCGAGACCGCGTCCGAGGCGACGCCGCTGGTGCTGACCGGGCTGTCGGTCGCGCTGGCGTTCCGGGCCGGCCTGTTCAACATCGGCGCCGCCAGCCAGTGGATCGGCGGCGCGATCGTGGTCACCTACCTCGGCTTCGCGGTCAGCCTGCCGCCGGTCATCCACGTGATCGTGTGCCTGGCCGGCGGCTTCGCCGGCGGCGCGGTGATGGGCTGGCTGGTCGGCGACCTGAAGGCGCGGACCGGCGCGCACGAGGTGATCGTGACGATCATGCTCAACTACATCATGTACGACCTGCTGTCGTACGTGCTCGACACCCCGAAGGCGCTGCAGCTGCCGCACCAGGCCAACCTGATCAGCCCGAACATCGCGGCCGACGCACAGCTCCCGCACGTGGGCGGGCCGCCGCCGCAGGTGGGCGTCGGGTTCCTGGTCGCGCTGGCGGCCGCGGCCGGCATGTGGTGGCTGCTCGAGCGCAGCACGACCGGCTTTGAGTTCCGCACCGTGGGGGCGAACCCGAGCGCGGCGCGCACCGCGGGGATGAGCGTGCAGAAAACCTGGATCCTGGCCATGCTGCTGGCCGGCGGGCTGGCCGGGCTGTCCGGCGCGGTCACCATCCAGGGCAGCTTCTACAGCCTCAACTTCCAGAGCTACGGCACCTACGGCATCGACGGGATCACGGTCGCGCTGCTTGGCCGGGCCAGGCCGGCCGGCGTGGTGCTGGCCGCGCTGCTGTTCGGCGCGCTGAACGCCGGCGGCCCGGTGATGGAGGCCGCCACCTCGGTGCCGATTGACATCGCGGAGGTCATCGAGGGCCTGATCGTGCTGTTCGTGGCGGCACCGCCGCTGATCAGAGCCGTGTTCCGGCTGCGCGAGGCGCGTGGCTCCGGGATGGAAGCGATCGCGAAGGGGTGGAACGGATGACCGCGATCGTCGCCGCCGTCCGGGCTCCCATCGTCGCCAACCGCAGGCTGATCGCCGCGGTCACGTTCGTGGCGTTCGGCCTCATCGACATCTTGATCTTCGGCCTGTTCTCGCACAAGGGCGACGCGACCTTCGCCTTCTCGCTGTTCGGCGCGAAGGTGACGGTGCCCAGCCTGCACGTGCCGGCCCGCCCGGTGACCTACGCGCTCGGCATCGCCTCGGTGCTGATCGGCGTCGCCCGCGCGACGGTCACCGAGTCCAAGCTGCTGAAGCGGCTGAGCATCGCCGCGGTCCTGCTGTTCTTCGTCCTCGCCATGCTGCTCTGGTCGGACACCGGCAGCTGGGCCGACGGCATCCCGATCAACGTGATCACGCTGATGCAGGGCACGCTGGCCGCCTCCATCCCGCTGATCCTTGGCGCGCTGGCCGGCTGCATGGGCGAGCGGTCCGGCGTGATCAACATCGCGATCGAGGGCCAGCTGCTGCTCGGCGCGTTCACCGCCGCCGTGGTGGCCAGCGCCGTGGGCGTACTCTGGCTCGGCCTGCTCAGCGGCTCGCTGGCCGGCGGCCTGATCGGCGCGATGCTGGCACTGTTCGCGATCCGCTTCCTGGTCGACCAGATCATCCTTGGCGTGGTCATCAACCTGCTGATCAGCGGCCTCACCGGCTACCTGTACGACCGGCTGCTCGTGCCGGACGCCAACACCTACAACAACGCCAGCACGTTCAGCACCGTCAAGATCCCGGTGCTCGGCGACATCCCGGTCATCGGCCCGATCTTCTTCGACTCGACGATCTTCCTGTACATCACCTACGCGGCGATCATCCTCGTGCAGGTGGGCCTGTTCAGCACCCGCTGGGGGCTGCGGGTACGTGCGGTGGGCGAGCACCCGTCGGCAGCCGACACCGTCGGCATCAACGTGCTTGGCATCAGGTACCGGAACCTGATCCTTGGCGGGATGCTGGCCGGCATCGGCGGCGCCTACCTGACCATCGGCTCGGTGGGCACGTTCAGCAAGGACATGTCATCAGGCCTCGGCTACATCGCGCTGGCCGCGATGATCTTCGGCAGGTGGACCCCGCTCGGCGCGACTCTGGCTGCGCTGCTGTTCGGCTTCACCACGGCCCTCGGCAGCTTCCTCGGCAGCATCACTGTGCCCATTTCGCCCTTCATCCTTGGCATGGCCCCGTACGTGGCGACGATTATCGCGGTGGCTGGCCTGGTCGGCAGGGTCCGGGCACCGGCCGCGGACGGCAAGCCCTACCTGCGGGAATAGATTTTCTGCCGGGAACGACAAGCACCCGCAGTCATCACCAGCGCCGCTGCGTGCCGCCCGTGGCTACTGGCTGAACTTCAGGCCGGTCCCGGTCAGCGTGGCCACGATGCCGCTCTGGGTGACGCTGATGTTGTCGATCGTCACCTTCAGCGGCAGCTTCGGCAGGTGCAGCGGGACCGTCTGCATGTTGCCGAGCAGCGAGCCAAGGCCGTTGCTGCTGACCAGCGTCAAGTCGACCTGCGTGCCGCTGACCTTCACGATCCGCCAGGTGGCCGACGCGCTGGTGACCAGCAGGTTGATCGATGCGGTGATCTCGTTCGGCCCGGCCTGGCGCACGTGCAGGCCGCCGCTGCCGAGCGCGCTGCCGAGGCCAGGCACCTCCTTGTTCAGCACGTTGTCGAGCGAATCGAAGTTGATCACGATGGTGCCCTGCACGGTGTTCACGGTGCCGCTGTTGAACGCGTACGAGTTCAGGTGGATGCCGCTGGCCACGATGTCCACGCTGCTGACCGTCAGCGGGCCCTCGCGCAGGTTCGAGTCAGTGATCTTGACCTTGTGGATGTCCTTGGTCGCGATCTGGGTGAGGAACGGGAAGCCCTCGATGTCCACGCTCGGCTTGTTCGACAGGTTCGCCTGCTGCTGCAGCTTGCTGGCGAACACGCTCTCCGCCACGGCCTTGGCCGCGAAGTCGCCAGCGACCAGCACCACCAGGATGACCACGATGGTGATCAGCGCCCGCCTGCCGCGCCGCCGCTGCCGCGGCGGGGCGAACTGCGCGGTCTGATTCTGGTAGCCCTGCTGATATCCCTGGCCCTGGTAGCCCTGCTGGCCCTGCTGGCCCTGGTAACCCTGCTGGGCCTGGTAACCCTGCTGGGCCTGGTAACCCTGGTCCTGGCCCTGGTAGCCGCCTTGCTGAGCCTGATAGCCGCCGCCGCCCTGCTGCCCCTGGTACCCGCCCTGCCCGGTGTAGCCGGGGACCTGGTACTGCTGGGTCGGGTAGTTCTGCGGAACCCCCTGCCCCT
>JASHQL010000395.1 GCA_030039155.1 Streptosporangiaceae bacterium
GAACCCGCACCTCGGCTTCGGCGGCAGTGGCGCGCACTACTGCCTTGGCGCCAACCTGGCCAGGCTGGAGATCGACCTGATCTTCAACGCGATCGCCGACGCGATGCCGGACATCCGCAAGGCCGGCGACCCGCAGCGGCTGCGGTCGGGCTGGCTAAACGGGGTGAAGCGGCTGCCGGTCAGCTACCGCTGACCGGCCTGTCCCGGCATTGGTCAGTCCGGGGTGTCGGCGACCACCCACATGGAGAAGTACTGCGAGCCGCCGCCGTAGGCGTGCCCGAGCGCGGTCCGCGCGCCGGCCACCTGGTGGTCCCCGGCCTTGCCCATCACCTGCATGGCCGACTCGGCGAACCGGAGCAGGCCGGAAGCGCCGATCGGGTTGGAGCACAGCACGCCGCCTGACGGGTTGATCGGGATGCTGCCGCCGATCTCGGTCTCGCCCGACTCGGTCAGCTGCCAGCCCTTGCCCTGCTCGGCGAAGCCCAGGTTCTCCAGCCACATCGGCTCGAACCAGGAAAACGGCACGTAAATCTCGGCGACGTCGATCTGGCCGCGCGGGTCGGTGATGCCGGCCTGCTGCCACAGCGCCGCAGCCGCGTCGGCGCCGGCCCGCGGGTTCACGTGGTCCTTGCCGGCGAACATGGTCGGCTCGGTTCGCATCGAGGTGGCCCTGATCCAGGCGACCGGCCCGGCGGCGGCCTCGGCGGCGGACTGATCCCCGATCACCACGGCGCAGGCCCCGTCCGAGGATGGGCAGGTCTCGTCGTACCTGACCGGATCCCAGAGCATCGGCGATGCCTGCACCGACTCCAGGGTGATGTCGGGCTGGCGGAGGTGGGCGTACTGGTTGCGCGCGCCGTTTCGCCGGTCCTTGACCGCGACCATCGCGCCGACGTGCTCGGGCGCGCCGCTGCGCCTGATGTAGGCGCGCACGTGCGGCGCGAAGTACCCGCCGGCCCCGGCCAGCAGCGGCATCGAGAACGGCGGCGCGATCGACAGCGCCCACATCGCGTTGGACTCTGACTGCTTCTCGAACGCCACCGCAAGCACCCGGCGGTGCACGCCGGCCTGCACCAGGCTGGCGGCCACGTTCCCGGTGGCGCCGCCCACCGATCCCGCTGTGTGCACCCGCAGCAGCGGCTTGCCGACGGCGCCGAGCGCGTCCGCCAGGTACAGCTCGGGCATCATCACGCCCTCGAACAGGTCAGGCGCCTTGCCGACCACGACCGCGTCGATGTCGGCCAGGCCGAGCCCGGCGTCGGCAAGCGCGCGGTCAACGGCCTCGCGGCAGAGCCCGGCGATCGAGACGTCCGGCCGCTTGCTGCGGTGCTGTGTCTGGCCGGTGCCGAGCACGGCAGCCCGGTGCTTCATCGCGCCTCCATGACACAGACGAGGTTCTGCTGCAGCGCCGGGCCGCTAGTCGCGTGCCCGAGCGCACGGCCGGCCCGGCCTGCCATGATCTCCGCGGCCGCGCTGCCGATCCTGGCCAGCCCGGCGGCGAACATCGGGTTGCCAGACAGCGGGCCGCCCGACGGGTTCACCGTGACCTGCTCGCCCAGGCCAAGCTCGCCGCGCAACAGGATCTCCTGGTGGGTGAACGGCGAGTGCAGCTCAGCGGTGTCCACGGTCCCGGCGCCTGCCGCCCGCCCGGCCGCCGCCGCGGACGGCGCCGCAAGCAGGTCACGGGCGCCAAGCGAGCCTGAGTCGATCCGGTGCTCGAAGCCGGTGATCCAGGCCGGCCGCGCGCAGTGCTCGCGCGCCACGTCGCCGGCGGCCAGCACCACGGCGGCGGCTCCGTCGGTGATCGGCGCGCAGTCATGGGCGCGCAGCGGATCGGCGATGTACGGCCGGCTGAGCAGCTCGGCGACGTCCACGGTGCCGGAAAGCTGCGCCGCAGGATTGCCGGCGGCTGCCGACCTGCTGCGCACCGCGACCTGCGCCATCTGCTCCTCGGTCCAGCGGCCCGCCTCGATGCCGAGCCGGGCCTGCAGCGCGGCAATGCTGACCGAGTCCGGCCAGAGCGGCGCCACCACGTAGGGGTCGAGCTGCAGCGCGAGCACCCGCCGCAGCAGGCCAGCCGAGGACTTGCCGAACCCGTAGGCGAGCGCGGTGCTCGCCTCGCCGGTGAGGATCTTGACCCACGCCTCGTACAGCGCCCAGGCCCCGTCCATCTCCACGTGCGACTCCATCACCGGCGGGAACGCGCCGATCGCGTCGACCGCGGAGACGAAGGAGAATGCCCGGCCGGCCAGGTAGTCGGAGGAGCCTGAGCACCAGAAGCCGACCTGTTCCTTGGCCAGCCCGGTCTGCCCGAGCACCTGCTGGAACACCGGCACCAGCATCTCCACGCCGTTGGTCGTGCCGTCGGTGCGGCGGACGTTCGGCGCCTGCGCGAAGCCGATGACGGCGACGTCGGTCAACTCGCTCCTCACAGGTGATGCGCGTACGACTCGTACGGCGCGTCCGGCTCCCCGGTCGGCTCGAAATGGTCAATGTTCTCCGACGTGGTACCCCAGTCCTCCGGTGGCCGCCAGACCGCACGCACCCGCATGCCCATCCGCACCTCGTCCGGCGCGCAGCCGAGGATGAGGTGCTGGAACGCGATGTCGGCACCGTCGAGCAAGATCGATGCCGCGACGTACGGGGTGGCCACGCGCTGCCCCTGGAAGGGCACGTTGACCACGCAGAACGTGGTGACGATGCCATGGTCAGGCAACTCGACGTCGGTGGTGGTCGGCACCCCGTCGGTCGGGCAGGCGCCGCGCGGCGGCACGTAGACCTTCTGGCAGGCCGGGCAGCGCTGGCCGATGATCTTGCCGTCCTGCAGCGCGCGGAGGTAGCGGCTCTCCTCGGTCGAGGCCGTGTGCTGGTAACCGAGCCGGACCGGAGTGATGATCATCGTGACCGGCTCGGCGCCGTCAGCCGCACCGTCCGCCACCTGGCCCGCCACCGCCTGGCCCGCCGCCACCGCCTGGCCGGCCGCCGCCGCGGCTGGCTCTGCGGCTGACTGTCGGGCCGGCTGCGTGGCCGGCTCGAAGCACTCGATGTCGGTGATCTGGCCGCTGGTCTGCGCCGCCCACCTGGGCCTGACCCGCATGCCGGTGCGCATCTGGCCGGCTGAGCCGCCGTCGACGGCGTGCAGCATGCCGGTGTCGGCGCCGTCAAGCCGGATCAGCGCCCAGGCGAACGGCCGGTCGAGCGGCTGGCCGTCCACCGGATGGTCGGTCCACGACCAGGTGAGCACGGTACCTTCAGGGCCGACCTCGATCAGCTCGGCCGGCGGGGCGAAGCTGACCGGGTCGAATTCCGCCGGCGGCACGTGCACCCTGCCGTCGCTGCCGCGCGAGCCCAGGATGCGGCGGTCGGCCAGCGCCGTCATGAACTTGGCCAGCACCGGCCCGAGTGACCTGGTGTAGTCGAAGCTGATCTCCAGCGGCGCGCTCAGCGGGGCAGTCACGGATCAGAGTGAAACACGTTCTACCTGAACCCTGCAAGGAGAACCAGTCCAGCGGGACTGCGAGCAACGGATGCGGTTTGGTGTTGCTGGCGCGACACCAAAACCGCACGCGTTGTTGCCGGAGTGCGCTACTTGCCCTGGAAGTCCGGTTTGCGCTTGGCGGCGAACGCGCGCGGGCCTTCTTTGGCGTCCTCGCTGGCGAAAACCGCCATGCCGAGCCTGGCCTCGATCGCGAAGGCGTCTTGCTCGGCCATGCCCTCGGTCTCCCTGATCGTGCGCAGGATCGCCTGCACGGCGACCGGGCCGTTGGCCGCGATCGCGTCGGCGATCTCCAGCGCCTTCGGCAGCGCCTGCCCGTCCGGCACCACGTGCCCGATCAGCCCGATCCGCAGCGCCTCGGCCGCGCTGATGTGCCGGCCGGTGAGCAGCAGGTCGGCAGCCACCGTATACGGGATCTGCCTGACCAGCCGGACCGCGGACCCGCCGAGCGGGAACAGCCCCCAGCGCGCCTCCGACACGCCGAACCGCGCGCTCTCGGCCGCCACCCTGATGTCGGTCGCCTGCAAGATCTCGGTGCCGCCCGCGATCGCCGGGCCCTCGACCGCCGCGATCAGCGGCTTGGCCAGCCGCCTGCCCTTGAGCAGCGGCTCGATCACCGCAGGGTCGAAGGCACCGGCCAGGAACGACTCGCTCGGATGCGAGGCGTTCATCGCCTTCAGGTCAGCGCCAGCGCAGAACGCGCCGCCGGCCCCGGTCAGCACGCAGGCCCTGATCTCCGGATCCTGGTCGACCCGATCCCAGGCCGACAGCATGATCGCCATCATCTCGCCGCTGATCGCATTGCGCGCCGCGGGCCGGTTCATGGTCACGACGAGCACGTGCCCGCGCTGCTCGACCAGGGCGTGCGGCTGGCCAGACCCGGTCTCGGTCACGCGTGCTCCTTTGCCGCGGAAGGGATTGCCCCGAACGATAACACGTTCTAGTTTCTACCCATGGCGCTGAACCTGGCCGACCTCTTCGAACATGCTGCTGACACGTTCCCTGACCGGATCGCCGTGGCCTGCGGCGACCAGACCGTGACGTACCAGCAGTTCGACGAGCGCAGCAACAAGCTCGCGCACCACCTGGCCGGCCTCGGCGTCGGTCTCGGCGACCACGTCGGCCTGTACGCGCGCAACTCGATCGAGGCGCTGGAGATGATCGTCGCCTGCTACAAGCTCCGGGCCATGATGATCAACATTAACTACCGGTACCTGGAGAACGAGCTTCGCTATCTGCTGTCCGAGGCCGAGCTGAAGGCCGCGGTAGTGGACAGGCAGTTCGCGCCGCGGCTGGCCAGCCTGCTGCCTGACCTGCCCGGCATCGCCGGCACCGTGGTGATCGAGGACGGATCCGGCGCCGACTCGGGCCAGGGAGTGCGGTACGAGCAGGTGCTGGCCGGCCAGTCGGGCGCACGCGACTTCGGCCCGCGGCGCAGCGATGACCATTACATGCTGTATACCGGCGGCACCACCGGCCAGCCCAAGGGCGTGATCTGGCGGCACGAGGACGTCTGGCGCACGCTCGGCGGCGGCATCGACTTCGTCACCGGCGAGCCGCTGGCCGACGAGTGGGAGCAGTCAAGGCGTGGCGCCGCGGCACCCGCAGGGATGGTCAGGCTGTGCACCGCGCCGCTCATCCACGGCAGCACGCAGTGGGGCGCGTTGCCGGCGCTGTTCGGCGGCGACACTGTCGTGTTCGTCCCGCAGTTCGACCCGCACGAGGTGTGGCGGCGGGTCCAGCAGTACAAGGTCAACGTGCTGCTGATCACCGGGGACGCGATGGGCAGGCCGCTGATCGAGGCGCTCAAGCAGCACGACTACGACGTGTCAAGCCTGGTGTCCATCTCCAGCAACGCGGCGCTGTTCTCCCCCGTGGTCAAGGAGGAGTACCTGGCCGCCATCCCCGGCGCGGTGATCACCGACGCGATCGGCGCATCGGAGACCGGCTTCACCGGGCTGTCGTTCGTGTCCGCTGGCAGCGCCAGGAAAGAGGGCCCGCGGGTCACGCCTGGCCCGAGCACCATCGTGATCGACGACGACAACCGCCCGGTCAAGCCGGGCCAGGTTGGCCGGCTGGCCCGCGGCGGGTACATCCCGCTCGGCTACTACAAGGACCCGGTGAAGACCGCGACGCTGTTCGCCGAGGTGGACGGCGCCCGCTACTCGGTTCCCGGTGACCTGGCCAGGCTCGAGGAAGACGGCACGATCACGCTGCTCGGCCGCGGCAACACCTGCGTGAACACCGGCGGTGAGAAGGTCTTCCCTGAGGAGGTCGAGGGCGCGCTGAAGCGGCACCCTGACATCTATGACGCGCTGGTGATCGGCGTTCCTGACGAGCGGATGGGCCAGCGGGTGGCCGCGGTCCTGCAGCCAAGGGCCGACCGCGACCTTGACCTGGCCGACCTCGACCGGCACATGCGCGCTGAGCTTTCCGGCTACAAGGTGCCCAGGTCGTACTGGCTGGCCGAGCAGATCGGCCGGTCGCCGAGCGGCAAGCCTGACTACGGCTGGGCCCGCCGTTATGCCGACGAGCACCTGGCCCAGGGCCAGCCGGCCTGAGCACCGCCATGCGCGCCGCGATCTGCGACCTGCTCGGCATCGAGCACCCCATCGTCGGGTTCAGCCCGTCCGAGCACGTGGCCGCCGCCATCAGCCGGGCAGGCGGGCTCGGCGTGCTCGGCTGCGTCCGCTTCAATGACGCCGCCGAACTGGCCGAGGTGCTCGACTGGCTCGACCAGAACGT
>JASHQL010000396.1 GCA_030039155.1 Streptosporangiaceae bacterium
GCACCTGGCGGTGGTGTCGAATCCGGCCGAGGTCACGGCCCTGCTGGCCGGCGCGATCCTGGCATGATGAGCTGGTGACCGATTCGCGGCTTCTGGTGCCAACTGCGGTCGCACCAGGCCACCGCCCGGTCATCGCGGGCCTTGGCATCACCGAGCTCGGCAAGGTCTACGGGCGCGGTTCTGGCCAGTTCGCGGCCGAGGCGGTCAGGCTCGCTGCGGCAGACGCAGGGCTGCCGCTCAGCGCGCTGGACGGGCTGCTCACCTCGTCGGGGGTGACCGGCGGCGTCTCCATCGACCTGCAGCGCGACCTCGGCCTGACCGACCTGCGGCTGCTGTCGCACCTGCAGGCGTACGGCTCGACCGCTGGCGCGATGGTGCAGCTCGCCTCGATGGCGGTGATGTCCGGCATGGCCAGCGCGGTGGCCTGCGTGTTCGCCGACAGCCCGCTGCGGCCGGAGCGCGGCGCCGGGGCGATCTACGGCTCCAGGCATGCCGGGGCCGGCTGGTGGGGGCTGCTCGGCGCGAGCGGCGTGATCGGCGCCAACCCGATGTACGCGCTGGCGGCCAGGCGGCACATGACCGCCTACGGCACCACCAGCGAGCAGCTCGGCCAGATCGCGGTGGCGCAGCGCGGCTGGGCCGCGCTGAACCCGCGCGCGCAGCTGCGCGAGCCGATGACGCTGGCCGATCACCAGGAGTCGCGGTGGATCGCCGAGCCGTTCCACCTGCTCGACTGCTGCCTGGTCTCCAACGGCGGCATCGCGGTGATCGTGACCACCGCGGACCGCGCCGCCGGGCTGGCCAGGCCGCCGGTGCACGTGCTCGGCTGGGCGCAGTCGCATCCGGGTCACTACCTGCGCAGGAACCCCGACTTCGGGCTGGTGTCCGGGGCGGCGCAGGCCGGGCCTGCCGCGCTGGCAATGGCCGGGGTCGGCGTGCACGAGGTGGACGTGTTCGAGCTGTACGACTGCTACACCTTCACCGTGCTGATCACCCTGGAGGACTACGGGCTTTGCGGCAAGGGCGAGGGCGGCCCGTTCGTGGCAAGCGGCGTGCTCGGGCCGGGCGGCAAGCTGCGGGTGAACACCGGCGGCGGCCAGCTGTCCGGCTACTACATGTGGGGCATGACCCCGCTGTCCGAGGCGGTCATCCAGGCACGCGGCCAGGCCGGGGAGCGGCAGGCCGAGGCGCACGACATCGTGCTGGTATCCGGCAACGGCGGCGTGCTCGACCACCACTCGACGCTGGTCCTCGGTAGCGCGGCCGGTGCCTCATGAGCGTCGGGCCCGTGGTCAGGGATGAGGCGACTGCCGCGTTCTTCGACGGGACCGCGGCCGGGCAGTTCCTGCTCAGGCACTGCCAGGCCGGGCACTTCAGCGAGCCGGCCGCGACCCAGTGCACGACCTGCGGGGCGACCGAGCTGACCTGGCAGCCGGCCACCGGGCTGGCCAGGCTGGTCAGCTGGACCGTGAGCTACGGCAAGGCCGCCGACGGCGAGCCGCCGCCACGCACCCTGCTGGTGATCGGCGAGCTGGACGAGGGCCCGTGGTGGTGGTCGCAGCTTGCTGACGTCGATCCCGCAGCGGCAGGCCGGCTGACAGTCGGCGCGCGGCTGCGGATCGAGTTCCGCCGCGCCGCTGCCGAGCACGAGGCCGTGCCGGTCTTCGTGCTCACGGCGCGGGCCTAGCGGGCCGGCCGGACCAGCTGCCGCGCCGCTTCCTCGATCTGCTGCTCGGAAAGCAGCACGGTCGCGGCTGCCTCGCCGAGCGGCACGAAGCTGTCCTGGCTGGCCACCCTCGCGACCTGGCCGGTGAAGCCGGCGTCGACCAGCGCCGTGATCACGCCCTCGGCCACCCCGCCGGTCCGCCGGGTTTCGTCGGCGATCAGCACGGCACCGGTCGCGGTCGCCGCGCGCAGCAGGTCGCGGGTCGGCAGCGGCGCCAGCCAGCGCAGGTCAAGCACCCGCGCGCCGATGCCGGAGCCGGCCAGCCGCACCGCGGCCCGCAGGCTCATCCGCAGCCCGTTGCCGAAACTGACGATCGTCAGGTCCGAGCCGTCGCCGTACAGCCGGCCGCGGCCCACCGGCACGTGCGCCGCGGCCCACCTGGCCGGCGGCTGGTAGTCGGCGAGCCAGCCCTCGTCGCCCGGCGCGTGCAGGTCACGCTCGTGGTACAGCGCGATCGGCTCGATGAACAGCGCCACGCTGCCGTCAACCGCCGCCGCGGCCAGGCAGGTTCGCAGCATGGCGGCGGCATCGTCAGGCCGGGCCGGGCAGGCGATCATCAGGCCGGGGATGTCGCGCAGCGCCGCGATCGAGTTGTCGTTGTGGAAGTGCCCGCCGAACCCGCGCTGGTAGGCGAGCCCGGCGATGCGCACGACCATCGGGTTGCGGTACTGCGCGCGGGAGAAGAACGGCAGCGTCGCCGCCTCGCCGCGGATCTGGTCCGCGGCGTTGTGCAGGTAGGCCAGGTACTGGATCTCCGGCACCGGCAGCAGGCCGGCCAGCCCGGCGCCGAGCGCGGTGCCGAGCACCGACTGCTCGTCCAGCAGCGTGTCGAAGACCCGGCCGGCCCCGAACGCCCGCAGCAGCCCCCTGGTCACCCCGTACACGCCGCCCTTGCGCGCCACGTCCTCGCCGAACACCAGCATGTCCGGCCTGGCCGCAAGCTCGTCGGTGAGCGTCGCGTTGATGGCCTGGGCAAGCGTCAGCGGGCCGGTGTCCTCTGGCAGCCTGCCGCCGAAGGCGCGCTGCCTTGCGGCCTTCGCCGCGGCGCTGCCGGCTGCCGACGCCCGCCGCTTCAGGCTCGCCGCGACCAGCCCCGGCACGCTCGGCGCGATCGGCGCCATCACCTCGGCGGCGGAACTGAGGCGGCGAGCGCCGGCCGCCGCCTGCGCCTGCCGCAGCACGGTGTCCCTGCTCGCGTCGTAGCTGGCCAGCACCTCGGCCGGGGTCATCGAGCCCGCCTCGATCAGCTGCCTGGCGGTGGTCAGCAGCGGATCCCGGCCGGCCTCGGCAGCCAGTTCTGCCGGACTCCGGTACGCCGCCTCCACGTCACTGCCCGCGTGCCCGCCGAGCCTGACCATCGACAGGTGCAGGAAGGCGGGCACCCTGCGCTCGCGCACCACCTCGGCGGCCGCCAGCGCCGCGGCGTAGCTGGCCGCAAGGTCGCAGCCGTCGGCGTGAAAGTAGCGGATCTCCGCGCGCCCTGACTGCGATGCCGCCACCCAGCCAGGCGGCGTGCGCACGCTGATCCCGATGCCGTTGTCCTCGCAGACGAACAGCACCGGCATCGGCAGGCCCTGGTAGGCA
>JASHQL010000397.1 GCA_030039155.1 Streptosporangiaceae bacterium
GCGGCAGGGCTCGACGGGTGCGAACCAGCCGAAAGCGGGACTTGCGGCACTGCGATGCAATGATGAGCCGGTGGTCCATGGGCAACAGCGCGATCTCGAGATCACCCTGTCGCGGCCGACGGTCGCGGACCAGGCCGACTTCATCGCGGCGGTGCAGGACAGCAAGGCGCTGCATTATCCGTGGATGGATTCGCCGGACACGCCGGAGCGGTACGCCCGCTACCTCGCCAGGGCCGACCGCGAAGACTGCGCCTGCTTCCTGGTCAGGCACGACGGGTGCGGCGGGCTGGTCGGCTTCGTCAACATCAACAACATCATCCGCGGCGCGCTGCAGGGCGGCTTCCTCGGCTACGCGGCGTTTGCCTCCCACGCCGGCCGCGGCCTGCTCACCCAGGGCCTGCGCGCGGTGATCGAGGTGGCGTTCGGCGAACTCGGCCTGCATCGGCTCGAGGCGGACATCCAGCCTGGCAACACCAGGTCGATCAACATGGCCAAGCGGCTCGGCTTCGCCAGGGAGGGCCTGTCCCCGCAGTACCTGATGATCGACGGCGCCTGGCGCGACCACGAGCGGTGGGCGCTGCGCAACGAAAGCTGGACCGGCGAGGCGATCGCCGGTGGCTGACCACGACCAGGCCGGCCACACCGGCCACACCGACCAGGCCGGCCACACCGGCCAAGCCGGCCAAGCCGGCCACACCGGCCACGCCGAACAGGACGGCAGCGGACCGGAGCCACTGAGCTACAGCAAGTGGGCAAGGTTCTACGACGAGATCATCGGCGACAGGTCAGAGGAGCTTGACCGGCTGCACGCCTACCTCAGCCGGTACCACCCGGAAGCCAGCTCGGTGCTCGAGCTCGGCTGCGGCACCGGCGCGATCTTGTCGGGCCTGGCGTACCGGTACGCCATCACCGGCGTTGACCGGTCCCCGGAGATGCTCGAGATCGCGGAGCGCAAGCTGCCGGGCGGCCGGCTGGTCCGAGCGGACATCACCGAGGTGTCCCTCGGCGAGCGCTTCGACGTGGTGCTGTGCGTCTTCGACACGCTCAACCACCTGCCGAGCTTCACCGCCTGGCAGGCGATGTTCGAGCGGGTGCACGAGCACCTGGCCGACGGCGGGCTGTTCGTCTTCGACGTCAACACGGTCGGCAGGCTGAGACGGCTCGGCATGTCCACCGCGTACGCCGAGGACTTCGGCGAGCACATGTTCACGATGACCGTGCGCGATGACCATGACGGGCTGTCCGACTGGGAGGTCAGGGTCTTCGAGCGGCAGGGCGACGGCAGCTTCACGCTGCACAGCGAGCACATCCCCGAGCTTGCGGTGCCGCTGCGGCAGATCCGGGCAGCGCTCGAACCGCACTTCGACGTGCTGGAGGAGACCGGCCTGCACGGCGAGCCTGGCAACGACAGCTCAGAGCGCGTCTACTACGTCTGCCGGCACCGCCAGGCGGTCAGTACGCGGCGCCAGCCCGGCTAGCTCCAGGCAGCCGCCTGGCACGCCTGGCCCGGACCCGGCGCGGCCTGATCAGCACGGCCCAGGCCCACAGGCCGAGCCCGGCGATGCAGCCGCCAAGCAGCCAGGCCGCCAGCTCCCACTCGTTGGCCCCGTGCCGCGGGAACACGTTGTGCACGGCGCCGGTATCCAGCGCCGGCACCCTGGAGCCGACCGTCATGCCTGGGTCGCGGCCGGCGAAATCAGCGTCCGCCTTCAGCACCTTCCCGCCCGGCAGCTCGAACACGCCGCGCCACTCGCCGCAGCTGCGGCAGCCGGACTCGGCCACGAAGTAGCCGCGGATGCCGTGCCCCTGCGCCGCGCTGACCGCGGGCCCGAGTTCCCGGCCGGCCGCGACGGCGAGAGCCACGAGCAAGACCGGAAGGCAAACCTTCAACAGGACGGGAACGACAACCTTGCGCAGCAGGTAGCGCGCCCCCGAACGCGCCTGCCGCGAGCCCTGAGCCGCCAGCCACAGCGCCTCGTCGGCCTTCGAGATCGGCTGGCCGCGGGCGATCTTGCGCTGCAGCGCACGCGGCAGGTCGGGCGGCGGAGTGAGGTAGTCGGGCTCCATCAACTGCCATTGAACACGTGCTCGCGGTACCACTGCCAGGTCGAGCTGATGCCCTGTTCCCTGGTCACCGTCGGGGTGTAGCCGAGCAGCTTGCTCGCCAGGTCGTAGGAGGCGAAGTTGCGGCCGACCTCGCCCTGGCGGGCAGGAAGCCGCTCGACCGGATAGCCGGGCAGGCCGGCCGCCTGGCTGCACAGCTCGGCCAGCTCGGCCACGGTGGTCTCCACCCCGGAGGCTGCGTGCAGCACGGTGCCGCCAGGCAGCTCACGCTCCAGCGCGAGCTGCAGCACGTTCGCGATGTCATCGACGTGGATGTAGTCACGGGACGCCGACCCGTCGCCGTAGATCACGATCGGCTGGCCGGCGTGGATGGCCTGGAAGAACAGGTTCATCGCGCCGCGCTTCCGCTCGCTCCACGGCCCGTATACGTTGGCGAACCGCACCGCCACCGTGCGCAGCCCGTAGGCGTGCGCGAACGCGTGCGCGTAGCCCTCGCCCGCCAGCTTGCTCGCGCCGTACGGCGAGATCGGCTTGGGCAGCGACTGCTCGTCCACCGGCGGCTCCGCGTCCCCGATGAGCGCGCCGCCGGTGGAGGCGAGTACCACCTGCTGCACCCCGGCGGTGCGCGCCGCGTCCAGCACCCGGAACGTGCCGAGCACGTTCACCTCGAAGTTCGCCGCCGGGTCCTGGATCGACCCGATCACCGAGCCTGCCGCGGCCAGGTGCACGACCGCCTGCATGCCGCCGACCGCGGACGCCAGTGCCAGCTCGTCCCTGATGTCGCCCTCGATCAGCTCCGCGTCCACCCCGGCCAGGTGGGCCGGGTCGCCGGTGCTGTAGTTGTCCAGCACCCTGACCCGGTAGCCGCTCCCGGTCAGCCGCCTGACCAGGGTGGCGCCGACGAAGCCGGCGCCGCCGGTAACCAGGACTCCGCGCTCGTCAGTCATGACAGGTAAAACTACCGGCGCGAGCTGATCACCATGACGTCCGGTCCGCCGACCGGCGATCTTGGACCAGGGTGCCGCTGTGCAGCTGGCCGGCCATCGCGCGGTCCCGCCACGCTGCCGTCGAGTCGTACAGCGCCAGCTCGGTGTCCACGTCGGTGACCAGCACGCCCGCGACGTTGCGGCGGAGCCGGCCGGCCGTCACCCCGTCGGCCCGCACCATGAACGACGGCCAGGCGCTCTGCGGTGCCGATGAGTTCGGGCAGCTGATCCAGACGTGGTTGCATGCCGCCTCGGCCGTCATCACGGCGGGCATGGTGATGCCGGGGTAGCTGAACGTGGCAGCCCGGTTCAGCGAGGCCAGCGACGGCCCGATCGCCTCGCTGGACTCGGCCAGCCATGCAGCCGAGGCGTTCCCTGCATGGAAAGAATGAAAGACAAGCTGGACGCGGTCGCGCTTGTACTCCCGGTACAGCTCAGGGAACCGGTAGTCGTAGCAGATCAGCGCGCCGCACCTGACCCCGCCCAGGTCCCAGGTCACCGGGTGATCACCGGGACTGTAGTGCGCCAGGTCGCCGGCCAGGCCGGCCGGGTCGCCGCCGCAGAACCGCTTGTCATAACGGTCGACGAGCTGCCCGGTGTCGCTGATGACGTAGAGGCTGTTGTGCGGCTTGTGGCTGCCGGTGAGCCGGTGCGCCGAGCCGAGCACCACCCAGATGCCGAGCCGGCTGGCCAACTCCTGGACGGCTTCGGCAGCCTGCCGCAGCGCCTGCCAATCGAACCCGGCGAACGACCCGAAGTCCGAGCCCGCGTACCCGGACAGCGCACCCTCAGGAAAGTGCGCCACCTGGGCGCCGCGGCGGCGGGCGACCTTGAGCTGGCCGGTGATCGCGCGCAGGTTGGCCCCGATGCTGGCGCTCACCGGGTACTGGCAGGTCGCGACGCGGAGCACAGCCATGGGCGGCATGATGCCAGCGTGCCCTGGCTGCCGTCGAAGCAGTATCGCCGTTACCTGGCCAGGCTGGCCCGCAGCGCGAGCACCCTGGTGACGGCGAGCCGGAATGCGGCCCTGCCGAGACGGCCGTCGAGGTAGCCGGCCTCGATCCCGTTGACGCAGACCGTCCCGCCGCGGACCACGGTGCCGGTGCACAGCACCAGGTCCATGCCGGCCGCAGCGGCGAGCGCTGACCGGTTCGCCCACGTCCCGTACGCCTGCAGCGCGCCGGCCCCGATCGCGTCGGTGATGGTCACCCCGCGGAAGCCGAGCCGGTCCCGCAGCTCGCCTTGCACGATCTTCGCCGACAGCCCGGCCGGCCTGGCCGGGTCAAGGCTCGGGTAGACGGCCCAGGAGACCATCACCAGCTTGACCCCGGCCCTGATCGCCGACCGGTACGGCACCTCGTCCACGCTGCGCAGCGTGCTGGCCGGCAGGTCGATGGTGACCGGCTCGACGTCGGTGTCCTGGCCGGCCGCCGCGGCGCCGAGGCCGGGGAAGTGCTTGCCGGTCGCCGCCACCCCTGCGCGTTGCTGCGCGGTGATGAACGTCGCGCCGAGCCGCGCGGCGACCTGCGGGTTCATGCTGTAGGACCGGCCGAGCGAGTCGATGAAGTTACCCGGGCTGCGGTACACGTCGAGCACCGGAGCGAGGTTGACGTTCATCCCGACGGCGCGCAGCGTGGCGGCGGCTCCGGCGCCGGCGATCCTGGCCTGCGCCACCGGGTCGGCTGACTCGCCGATCTGCCGCTCTGACAGGTAAGGCGCGCCAGGCAGCCGCTTGACGCCGAGCACGCCGTTGCCGCCCTCCTGGTCGGTCATCAGCAGCAACGGCGCGCGCACCGGGTTGTCCGGGCTCCGGTCGTCGGCCTCGAGCCCGCGGATGACGCCGGCGATCTGGGCGGTGCTCGAGATGTTCTCGCCGAAGAAGATCACCCCGGCGGCCTCACCGTGCTTGATCGCGGTCACCAGGTCGGCGGGCGGGGTGAGCCCCCGGTAGCTCCAGATCACCCGCTGGCCGGCCAGCTGGCGCGGCGACAGCCTGGCGATCAGCGCGGCCGCGGCCGAGCCGGGCGGGCTGCTGGTGCTCGTTGACCGGCTGGCGCTCGGCGAGGCGCTCGCCGTCGATGCCGCCGACGGGGTGCGGCTCGGCGTCAGCTGGCTGCCCGGCGAGGCCTGGGAGCAGCCCGCGGCAAGCCCCGCGCAAATCTCGACCGCACCGCACACCGCCACCGCGGCGGGCGCGGCTGTGGCCCGAGCAGACGGGCGGCCGGGGCGTCGGTACATCACCTCATTCTCACGCGGCTTCCCTGATTCACCCGCGGCGGGTGACGGACCGGCGGCGGCAGCCGTGAACGCTGGAACACATGACGATCACGCTCGACTTTGCGGCTGGCTTCCCGGCCGGGCAGAGCGCGCAGGCCGTGCATGACGCGCAGGCACTGCGCCGGGCCCTGGAGGCCTACCACTTCTTCTACCCGACCGTGTCGATGGAGGCGCTCATCCGCGGCACCCGCCGGTCGGGCGCGGCGGACAACAAGTCGGCGATGCTGCTGCTGGCCCAGCCCAGGCACCTGGGCTTCACGCTGAACTCCGACACCCCGTATGCGGGCGGCGTGCTCGACCTGCGGGCCGGCCCGATGGTGGTCGAGCTGCCGCCAGGGCCCATCGTCGGCCTGGTCGACGATCATCATCAGCGCTGGGTCACCGACCTTGGCCTGCCGGGCAGGGACGCGGGCAACGGCGGCAGGCACCTGATCCTGCCGCCCGGCTGGGACCAGCAGGCGCCGGCCGGCTACCTGCCGGCAGCGGCCGACACCTGGCAGGTCTTGCTCGCGCTCAGGGCGCTGCCACTGCGCGGCGACGTCGACGCGGCGATCAGGCTGCTGACCTCGGTCCTGGTGTACCGGCTCGGCGCCGGCCAGGCCGAGCGGTCCGGCTACGCGTTCATCGACAGGACCGACAGCCCGGCCGACACCACCCCGCTGGGCTGGGAAGACAACCTGGAGTACTGGCGGGTGCTGCACGGGGTCATCGACGCCGAGCCGCCGGCCGAGGAGTTGCGCGCCATGCTCGGCACGCTCGCCGAGCTTGGCATCGAGGCCGGCCAGCCGTTCAGCCCTGATGCCGAGGCGGCCAGCTTGCTCGATGCCGCCGCGCGCCAGGGCCGGGACGAGATGCTGGTCGCGGCATTCGCCTCGGCCAGGCCGGACCGTACGGTCTGGCTCGACCGGGCCTGGGAGTGGGTCGGCCTACGCCCGGAGAACGGCACGTTCGAGCGGAGCGGCTCGCTGGACGTGGAGGCGCGTGACCGCTGGTTCGCCCAGGCGATCGTGGCCTCGCCGGCGATGTTCCGCCGCGCCGTCGGCCAGGGCTCGCTGTACTGGCTGGCCAGCCGGTCAGCAAGCGGCAGCTACCTGGACGGCTCGCGCAGCTACCGGCTGACCGTGCCGCTGCCGGTGCCCGCGTCCTTGTTCTGGTCGGTGACCTGCTATGACGCGCAGACCAGGTCGGAGGTCGTGACCGGCCAGGGGCGGGCTGCGCTGCGCTCGCTGTTCGAGGACCTGACCGGCGACGGAGCCGGGTCGGTGGACCTGTACTTCGGGCCAGGCCAGCCAGACGGCGCCGCGGGCCGGTGGATCCAGACCCCGCCTGGCCGCGGCTGGTTCGCCTACTTCCGCATCTACGGTCCGCAGCAGCCTGCCTTCGACGGCTCCTGGCGGCCTGGCGACTTCACGCAGGTCTAGCGCTGGGTGAGGGCGATCCGGTTGCCGCTTGGATCGTCCACCAGGGACGTGCGCGGCTTCCAGGCGAATTCCCTCGGCGGATGCACCTCGGTGCCGCCTGCCTCGACGGCGCGCTGGTGCACAGCGTCGAGGTCGTCGACGAAGAACCCGAAGCAAGCTCCGCCGCGTTGCAGGCCAGCCTGCTCCGGCGGCTGCTGCTCGATGGTCAGCAGGAAGAAGGAGTCGGTGTTCCAGGCGCCGAACTGGAACGACGAGATCGCCTCGTCGAACTCAGCGTCAAAGACCTCGGCGTAGAACGCGACGGCCTTGGCGACGTCATCGGCCCTGATCGTGATCTGAACCGGCCGGCATCCGGTGCGCTCTGGCATCGAGCTTCCCTTCTCCAGGTATTCCTGCAAGGTGGCGGTCATGTTGCTGAGCGTCCGCATCCGGCTGGCCAGCCGTCGGCGGTGCGCTTCAAGCACCGGCCTGATGGCCGAGTCGTCAAGCGCCAGCACGTCGCGGATTTCGTCGACGGGCAAGTCCACTGCCCGCAGTCCGCAGATCAGTCGCGCTGACCGGACCTGATCAGGGTGATAGCGCCGGTATCCGGTCTGCGGATCGACGAACGCCGGCCGCAGCAGGCCAACGTCGTCGTAGTGGCGCAGTGCCGAGATCGACAGCCCGGAGCGGAACGCGAACGTGCCGATGCTGATCAGGTCGTCGCCGCCGGTCATACGGCCATGGTCCAGTCTCTGGTTACCCGAGAGTCAAGCGCTGCGCCGCAGGCCGTGCACAGCCGCGAACGACTCGAGCTGGCCGAGCTGCTCGTCCAGTTCGGTGGACGTCGGGCTCACGACCAGGCGGTCGACGCCCTGGTCGGCGTAGCCCTCGACGTCGCCGGGCTCCATGTGGATGGACGCCCAGCGGGTGTACTCGAGGGCGTCCGGGTCACGGCCTGCCGCGGTCGCGGTTTCGCGCATGAGCTCGAGCTGCGCCTGCCGCTCGGCGGGGGCCAGCAGGCCGCCGGCGAAGTACCCGTCGCCCTGCCGGCCAGCCCGGCGGGCCGCGGCCGCGCTTGACCCGCCGACGTGGATCGGCAGCGTCTGCAGCGGCTTCGGGAAGCTGGTCACCTGGTCGAATGAGTAGAACTCGCCGTGAAAGCTGGTGCCGGCCGCGTCGCCCGCCCACAGCGCGCGCAGGATGTCGATCGACTCGTTCGCACGGCGTCCCCTGGTCGCGAAGTCAACGCCGACAGCGGCGGCCTCGCCCGGCAGGCTGCTGACGCCGATCGTGAACAGCCGCATCCGGCCGCCGGACAGCACGTCGAGCGTGGCCAGCCGCTTGGCCAGCACGACCGGGTGGTGGAACGGCAGCAGCAGCACGCCGGTGCCGAGCAGGATCTTCGTGGTCGACGCGGCGACGAACGCCAGGCACTCGAGCGGGTCGGCGATCTGCAGGTCCGCCGGGAACTCGGCGTCGCCGACCCGGGCGCCCGGATACAGCGCCACGTGCTCGGGCAGGTAGAACGACTCGAAGCCCACGTCGTCTGCCTGCCTGGCGACCGCGGTGAGGGTGGCCGGGTCGGTGCCCGCGAACGCGGTGCTGTAGCTGAGGCCGAATTTCATGCCTTGCAGTATCGCTGGCCGCGATTCCGGCCGACTACCGGCTCGTGCTGAGCACCGCGGACAGCGCGTCGAGCGCGCCGGGCACCAGCGCGTAGTACGCCCACTTCCCGCGCTTGTCGCGGCTGAGGATGCCCGCGTCCACCAGCACCTTCAGGTGATGGGAGATGGTCGGCTGGGTCAGCCCGAGCGGGTCGGTCAGCTCGCAGACACAGGCTTCGTCGCCGTCATGCGCTGCCACCATCGAGACCAGCCGCAGCCGGGTCGGGTCGGCAAGCGCCTTGAGGATGCCGGCCAGGCTGGCGGCCTGGCCGACGCTCAGCGGCGCCCGCAGCAGCGGGGCACAGCACGCATCGGCCAGCGGCAGTGGCTGCCTGGTCTGGTTCATGACGGCGGTGGTGCTCACGAGCTCTAGTATGCGATACGCATTGACACTCGTCTATGCATGAGCGATCCTGATCGCATCGACAGCCATCTATGCATGAGGAGTGCTCGTGATGACCGACCAGGCCAGCACGGACCTGCGCGAGGAAGTCAGGGCCAGGTATGCGGCGGCGGCCCGCGCCGTCCTTGACCCGCGGCCGGGCGTGACCGCGCAGTGCTGCGAGAGCGGCTCGTGCTGCGGCACCGGATCTGCCGCACTCGACACCGCCGATGTCTTCGGCGCGCCGCTGTATGGCGAGGGCGACACCGATGGCCTGCCTGCGGAAGCCCTGCTCGCCAGCCTCGGCTGCGGCAACCCGACCGCGGTCGCCGACCTGCATGACGGTGAGCGCGTGCTGGACCTCGGCTCAGGCGGCGGCATCGACGTGCTGCTGTCGGCCCGCCGGGTCGGGCCGGGCGGCTACGCCTACGGCGTCGACATGACCGATGACATGCTCGACCTCGCGCGGGCCAATGCGACCAGGGCCGGGGCCAGCAACGTCGAGTTCCTGAAGGGCGAGATCGAGGCGGTGCCGTTGCCGGATGCGGCCGTCGACGTGGTGATCTCCAACTGCGTGATCAACCTGTCCACCGACAAGCCGGCCGTGCTTGCCGAGATGTTCCGGGTGCTGGTGCCCGGCGGCCGGATCGGCATCGCCGACGTGGTCGCCGAGGATCACCTGACGCCAGCCGACCGCGCCGCGGCCGGCTCCTATGTCGGCTGCATCGCCGGCGCGCTGACCCGGACCGAGTACCTGGCAGGGCTG
>JASHQL010000041.1 GCA_030039155.1 Streptosporangiaceae bacterium
CACGCCAGCCAACGCCCGCCGCGCTGTCCGCTCCCCGCCACGCACGATCCATCCCGGTGCTCTTCGCATACCTGCGCCTGCCTTGTCCGCATGTTCTGCCTGGGGCAACAGTTCTTAGCACGGATCTCCGGCGGCCGGGCAGATTTTGGCAGCCAGAGCGTCAGCGGACGGCAATCAAGATGTGCGGCCGGTCGGCGGGCTTCAGCCAGCCGAGCACGGCGTCAAGCTCGGCGTCTGGCAGGGCCACGCAGCCCTCGGTGTAGCCCTCTGGCATGTCGTCGTGCAGGAAGATGCCGGCTCCGTTGTCCGGCGGGCTGGGCATCTTGATGTCGATGAAGTGCTGGTAGGGCTGGATCTCCGTCCACAGGGCCTCGGAATCGGCGGCATAGGGCGGGGTGGTCCCGCAGGGCACGTGCTGGAAGGTGTCGTAGGTCGGGCTGCCAGGCTGCTCGTCCCACCAGTCGCCGCACACCAGGTGGTGGTAGGGGTAGCGGGTGGTGGGGCTGACCGTTGAGTTGCCGTAGATGATCGTGCCGAACCGGAACAGGCCGGTGGGGGTGGCCCAGTCGCCTGGCACGCGCCGTGCGATGGGCAGCAGGCCGCCGTAGCCGGTCTGGGCCAGGAACGGCTGCGCTGGCTGCCCGGCAAGCGACACCGGGCGCCAGCAGCCGCTGGCTCCCCTTGACCAGGCCACGAAGGTCCCGGCCCAGCTCGCCGCCGACCTGGCGACGACGGTGACCAGCTGGCTGCCGCCGCCGGTGTGCGCCACCCGGTTCGGGTCGATGCCGTAGGTCGCGCGGCGATACCGCGGGCAGCGGGTCGCCGAGACCGCGGGCGTCGCCGACGGCGGCGCAGCGGCGGCATGAGCAGCCGCCGCGGCCGTGCTGGCCGCGGCCGGCCTCGGGGGCGCGCCTGGCCCGGCCTGCCCGCACGCCGCGACCAGGCTGGCTGCCAGCAGGCAGCACCAGGCGCTGGCAAGCTTCGCTGCCACCCGCAGGACGCGCCGCGAACTGATCTTCATGGGTCAGCCGACCAGCCCGAGCGCGCCGACATCGAGGGCGTGCCTGGCGTGCCGGTTGGCCATCGCCACGAACATCTGGTCGCCACGGTCGGTGCGCTGCACGACCATGGCCGCGATGATCGTCATCACGATCCCGCCGAACGCCAGTCTCCGGTAATCCAGCCAGCACTCGTCCCAGCCAACCCGGACGCCGCGGCCGGTGAGTTCGGCGTGGTAGTGCCTGACCAGGTCGCGCTCGTGCGCGCGGCGCTGCGGCACCGGCAGGCTCGAGCCGAGGAAGTAGGACAGGTCGCCGGGGCCAGGGCCGAAGCTGCAGGTCTGCCAGTCCAGTACGGCCGGCCTGGCGCCGCCGAACAGCAGGTTGTCGGCGCGGAAATCGCCGTGCACGATCGTGCGCGTTCCCTCGCCCGCGCTCAGGTAGCGCGCCGCGACCGGCAGGAAGTCCTCGATCAGCGATACCGTGTCCGGCTCGAGCCGGCCCGCGTAGCGGTCGCGGAAACCCGGATACAGGTCGGTCAGCACCGCGGTCATCAGCGCGGACGCCTCCGGGCTCGACCGGTTGAGCCACGGCAGCGCGGCCAGGTCGGCGCGATCCCAGCCGGCCGCGTGCAGCGCGGCCAGCTCGCTGACCGCGGCGGCTGCCTGCGCCGGGCTGATGCCGTCGAGCTGGTCGCCTGGGCTGGCCGGATCGAGGTCCTCGAGCAGCACCACGTACTCGTCGGGCGCTGGCTCGTAGGCGGCGTGGTAGCAGCGGGCAAGGCAGACCGGCAGCCCTGCCGCGAGCTGGCCGTAGAAGCTCGCCTCGATCTCGTAGGTACGGAACGCGCGGGCCGCGCCCCGGCTTGCCGGGTCGGCAGCCGGGATCTTGGCGACCAGCGTGCCCGGCAGGCCGGCCGGCCCGTCGTAGCTGAGGCGAAGCCGGTAGCTGTCGGAAACCTGGCCGGTGCCGACCGGCTCGGCCAGCACCGCGGTGACCACCCGGCCGTCCAGGTAGCCGGCCAGCGCGCCGGTCAGGTACTCGGGAGTGAGCTCGGCGCTGCAGCTGACCGCGGTCGTCATGGCCCGTCGCCTGGCGGCCCGAGGAACGACCAGCCGTGCTGCTGCCAGCCTGGCGGCTGGTTCCACTCGGTCCAGCCGTAACCGGCGCGCCCGTCGTCGGCGGTGAACCGGCACAGCGCTCGCGGGAAATTCGAGACGCGACCGTCCGGTGACGTCATCGAGACCGCGGCGAAGCTCACCGGCACCGCGGACATCGGCGCGCCGGGCAGCGCGAGCCTGGACCGCGCCGGCAGCCCGTCCTCGCCGAAGACGGTCTCGGCGCAGAAGCCGTCGAGGTGGCTGAGTTCGCCCGCCGGGCTGACCGCGAACGACGGCCAGCCGATCGCGAACCCGATGTTGGCCTGCATGCCGTGGAACGCGGTGCCGTCGCCGAGCCGGCCGGACGACCAGAGCCAGGAGATCTGCCACCAGTCGCGCTCGCCCCAGCTATGGTCACGCTCGCCCCAGCCGGACACCGCCAGCCGCTCGCCGTCGGCGGTGACGGTGCCGGTCACCCGGCATGGCACCTCGTAGCGCGGCAGGTCCTTGTACGGGTACACGCCGCCGACGGTGTCCCACCGCAGATCGAGCCCGAGCCCGCCGCCGTCCAGCCGCACCCGCGCGGTCCGCAGCGGGTCGCTGATCTGCTGGCTCGCCGAGAACGAACCGGTGCCGACCGAGGTGCGGCCGGCCGCGGGCAGCGCAACCTCGTTGTCGGCGACCAGCACCGCTGGCCTGCCTGGCCGGACCAGGCAGGCCCAGTACCAGGCGCGGCCCCAGTTCGGGTACAGGCCGAGCCTGACGTAGCCGGCCGCCGACCCGTCAGGCTGGGCGAAGTCGAAGTAGTACGACTCGTTCCAGAGCAGCTCGGCACCCGGTTCGTGCAGGCTCTCGTCCGCCGCGGCAAGCTGCCAGGTGCCATGGTTAACGATCTGCACGGCTGGCCTCTCACTCGGATGGCTCGGGAGTCGTTGGGTTGGAGAATCGCACAGGCCGGATCGGGCGTCCAGGCCCGACATTGGCTGCGCTGCGGCGTATCACCCGGTCCCAGGTGTCAGCCGCAGGATTATCCTGCTACGGTCGGTTCCGTACTCGATGGGGCCGTTCCGTAGTGGGTGGCACGTGAGCAACAGGCGGACGACCGGCCATCGCAGGGTCCGCCAGTACACCGCTCGGGTCGGCCGGCAGCGGCTGCTGCTGTCGGCGAGCGTGCTGGCCGGCAGCTTCTGCGCCACGCTCGCCGCACTCGCCATCGCCCACCATGCCGGATCCGGGCCGCCTGCCCCGCAGGCAGACCCGGCGCAGCATGAGCGGAGCTGGCCCAAGGGTGACCCGTCGCCGCGGCTGCTCGACCGGCAGTGGCTGACCTATTCCGACAGGTCGACGTGCGCCGACCGGTCCGGCGGCGACGGCGTCGACGCGGTCAGGCTGAGTTCCTCGCAGATCGCCTGGTTCTTCTCCGACAGCTGGCTCGGGCCGGCCGGCCCGAAGATCGGCTTCTCCCGCAAGAGCGGCTTCGTGCACAACCTAGTCGTGATGCAGACCAACAGCGGCAGCAAGACCACGTTCGTGACCATCACCGGCGGGCACGCGTGCACCGGCCCGCGCCGGCCCCGGCAGCCGCGCGCGGTGGTGTCAGCGGCGCCCGGCGGCTCATCCGGCGGCCAGCGGTTCTGGGTCGGCGCGGGCATCAGGGCGCGCGCGCAGGTGCTCACCTTCTACAACCTGTACCAGCCGGGCCCGTCGCCGTTCATCCCGGTCGGCACCGCGCTGGCCAGCTTTCCGGTCAGCAAGCTGGCCAGCGAGGGCCGCGGGCCTGCCTACGGCGAGGTGATCAGGCCGCGCGTCAGCATGCTGCCCAGCTACACGCCGCCCGCTGGCGGCACCCCGATCATGTGGGGCACCTCGATCATGCGGCTGGGCAGCACCGCCTACATCTATGGCTGGCAGGCGCCAAGCGCCAGCAGCAACCAGCGGGCCCTGTACGTCGCCAGGGTGGCGGTCTCGCTGCTCGGCAACTTCGACGACTGGCGGTTCTACGCCGGGCCCGGCCAGTGGGCGGCCGGCCAGGACCAGGCACAGCCGGTGCAGACCGGCCCGTCGTTCACCTTGCAGTCGGCGTTCAGCGTCAGCCGGGTGGACGGCCGGTACTGGCTGATCGAGCAGGCCGGGGAGATCGGCGGCGCGGACATCGACGGCTACCCGGCGGCGGATCCGTGGGGGCCGTTCGATCCGGACGCCGCGGTCGTGCTGTATCGCGCGCCGGGCATCGGGCTGACCGCGGCGCACAACTACCAGATCATGTACGACGCGGCAGCCGAGCCCGCGCTGTCGAACCACCGCGATCTCATGATCAGCTACGACGTGAACTCGGAAGCGGTGAACGTCGGCTGCAAGCAGCTTGCCGACTACACCAACGCGGTGACGCAACCCAGGTTCATCGCGGTGCCGCGCAGCGCGTTCAGCACGTCGGCGGCGCTGGCCGAGGCCGAGGGAGCCACCGCCGTGCACGCGGTGGCCGGCCACATCCGGTACCCGGCGCTGGTGCCAAGTGCGCCAGGCCAGTGGTTCGACAGCTTCTCGTACCCGAGCGGCTGCCCGCCGGTCCGGCCGGCCGGCCCGCTGCGGTTCCGCGATGCTGGCAGCACCGTGCTGGCGTCCTGGGGGTCGGCCGGGCTCGGCGTGCAGTACCAGGTCTACCTGCGCCAGGCTGGCGGCCAGTACCGGCTCGTGCGCACCGTGCATTCGCCGCAGATCCGGCTGCGGCACCTGGCCGGGGGCGGCATGTACCAGATTGAGGTGGTGCCGGAGAACGTCTACGGCACGGCCGGGCAGAGCGCGTCGGCGACCTTCAGGGCGGGCTGACCTCGCCGGGTTCCTCCTGGTGGATGTACCGGCCGCCGCGCAGCAGCGACGCCAGCCCGGCGACCACGGCCAGCGCGGTGGCCACCGCGAACACGATGGTCAGGCCGTGGTGGAACGGGCCGGAGATCAGCGAAGGGAAGAACGTCCTGCCGGTCAGCACCTGCCGGCTCGCCGCGGGCAGCTGGCTGAGCACGCCGCGGACGGCCAGCAGGTGCTGCACCGGGTTCACTCCGAGCACCGCGGCGAACAGCGAGGACACCGGCGGCAGGCTGCCGATCTGGTGCGCGACCGCGGGCGCCACGCCGTGCCGCTGCAGCCCGCTGGCCAGCGTCTGCGGCAAGCTGCCGGCCAGCCCGGCGATCATCAGCGAGAAGAACACGCCGATCGACAGCGCGGTGCCCGAGTTCTGGTAGGTGGACCGCATGCCGGACGCCACCCCGCGGTACCTGGCCGGCACACTGCTCATGATCGAGGCGGAGTTCGGCGCGGCGAACATCCCGCCGCCGATGCCGTTGGCGAGGCTGAGCAGCGCGAAAACCCAGTAGGGAAAGTCGACGGGCAGCAGCATGAGGCCGATGAAGCTGGCGCCGAACACGGCCATGCCGGCGGTGGCGAAGCCGCGAGCGCCGTACCGGTCGGACAGGTACCCCGACACCGGCCCGGTGACCAGGATGCCGGCGGTGAGCGGCAGCAGGAAGATGCCGGCCCACAGCGGGGTGTCACTGTACGGGTAGCCGTGCAACGGCAGCCAGATGCCCTGCAGCCAGATAATCAGCATGAACTGCAGTCCGCCTCGTGCGATGGCGACGGCCAATCCCGCCACGTTCCCGGCAGTAAATGCTCGTATCTTGAACAGGCTCAGCTGGAACATCGGGTCGGCAACCCGGCTCTCGATCAGCACGAACGCGGCAAGCAGCAGCAACCCGCCGGCTATCTCGGCGATCACCACCGGGCTGGTCCAGCCCATGGTGTGCCCGCCGTAGGGCTGGATCCCGTTGGTGATGCCGACCAGGATCGCGCCGAGGCCGAGCGCGAACGTGACGTTGCCCCACCAGTCGATCCGGCCGCGATGCCGTACGCCGCTGTCGCGCAGCTTGCGGTAGGCCCACAGCGTGCCGAACACGCCGACCGGCACGTTCACCCAGAACACCGCCCGCCAGTCGATCGCCGCCAGGATGCCGCCGGCCACCAGCCCGATGAACTGGCCGGCGATGGCCGCCACCTGGTTGCTGCCGAGCGCGAACCCGCGCTGGTCGGCGGGGAACGCGTCGGTCAGGATGGCCGCCGAGTTCGCGGTCAGCATCGACCCGCCGAAGGCCTGCAGCACCCGCCAGCCGATCAGCCACAGCGCGCCGCTGCGGCCCAGGTAGGGGTCAAACGACAGGAGCACGGACGCGACGGTGAACACCGCGAAGCCCGCGTTGTAGATCCTGACCCGGCCGAACATGTCGCCGAGCCGGCCCACGGTCACCACCAGCACCGCCTGCACCAGCCGGTACCCCATGATCATCCACAGCAGGTAGAAGACGTTGCCGGGCGCCAGCGGGTCTAGGTGGATGCCGCGGAAGATCGCGGGCAGCGCGATGATGACGATCGAGCCGTCAAGCGCTGACATGAAGACCGCCGCCGTGGTGTTCGACAGCGCGACCCACTTGTACCGGTCCTGGTCCGGCTCCGCGCTTGGGTTCCTGGCTGGCGGCACGTCCGGTCGGTACCCCCTTCTTGGCGCGGCCGTCACATCGACTGCCCGGTCCCGGTCAGTATGGGAGACGGACCAGTCAAACCGCGAACCGCTGGGGTGACGCCAGATGACCTCGCCAATCCTGGTGACCGGTGGCACCGGCACGCTCGGCCGCCTGGTGGTGCTCAGGCTGACCGCCGCCGGTCGTGCCGTCAGGGTGCTGACCAGGCAGACGCTGCCGGACGCCGACGGCGTCGATTTCGTGACCGGGAACCTGGCCACCGGCGCGGGCCTGGCCGAGGCGCTCGACGGAGTGTCGGAGATCGTGCACTGCGCCTCCGACAACAAGGGCGACGCGGTCGCGACCAGGAACCTGGTCGGCGCGGCCAAGCCGGACCTGGCGCAGCTGGTCTACATCTCCATCGTCGGCACCGACCGGGTCGGTTTCGGTTACGTGAAGGAGAAGCTCGAGGCTGAGCGGATCGTCGCCAACTCCGGCCTGCCGTACTCCACGCTGCGCGCCACCCAGTTCTTCGACCTCATCCTGAAGGGCACCAGGCAGCTAGCCCGGCTGCCGGTGGTGCCGGTCCCGGCCAGGTTCCCGGTGCAGCCGGTCGACGCCGGCGAGGTCGCGGCCAGGCTGGCCGAGCTCGCGCTCGCCGAGCCGCGGGGCGAGGTGCCCGACATGGGCGGGCCGCAGGTGCTCAGCTTCGCCGAGCTGGTACGCAGCTACCTGCGCGCCGCCGGGCGCCGCCGGCCGGTGCTGGAGCTGCCGCTGCCCGGCCTCAAGCCGGTGAAGGCAGGCGCCCTGCTGGTCGATCCTGACCGGGCCGGGCCCGCGGGCAAGCTGACCTGGGAGCAGTTCCTGGCGAGCCGCGTCGGCAGCGCGCCGGCCGGGACCTAGCCCCGCTTCAGCCATATTTGGCCGGGAACGAAGGTCACCTGGCTGGCCACCTTGGCGACGCTGATGCCGCTCCACGATGATGGGGGAACCCGATCTTCAGGAGGCTCCGTCATGTCCGAGCTGGCATCCGCCCAAGAGGCTGCGGTGCAGGCCGCGCTCGACAAGCTGGACCTGGTGACCAAGGTCAGGATGCTGTCGGGGCAGGACCTGTGGTCGCTGCCCGCGGTGCCGGAGATCGGGCTCGCCTCGATCGTGATGTCCGACGGTCCGGTCGGCGTCCGGGGCACCAGCTGGACCGCCGAGGACCCGTCGGTCGCGCTGCCGAGCCCGACCGCGCTGGCCGCGACCTGGGATCCGCAGCTCGCCCGCCGGGCCGGCCAGCTGCTTGGCCAGGAGGCCAGGCGCAAGGGCGTGCACGTGCTGCTGGCGCCGACGGTCAACCTGCACCGCAGCCCGCTCGGCGGGCGGCATTTCGAGTGCTACTCGGAGGACCCGCTGCTGACCGCGGCGATCGGCACCGGCTACGTGACCGGCGTGCAGGATCAGGGTGTCGGCACCACGGTGAAGCACTTCGTCGCCAACGACTTCGAGACCGAGCGGTTCACCGCCAGCGCGAACGTCACCGAGCGGGCGCTGCGCGAGATGTACCTCGCGCCGTTCGAGGCGATCACCGGCAGCGGCGCCGCCTGGGGCGTGATGTCGGCGTACAACGCCGTCAACGGCGTGACCATGACCTCCAACAAGGCGCTGCAGCTCGGCGTGCTGAAAGACGAGTGGGGCTTCGACGGCGTGATCGTGTCCGACTGGCTGGCCGCGCACGACACGGCCGGCGACGCCAACGGCGGCCTGGACATCGTGATGCCCGCGATGGGCAGCCCGTGGGGGGACCGGCTGGTCGCGGCGGTGCGGGACGGCCTGGTGCCGGCCGAGGCCGTCGACGAGCACGTCCGCCGCCTGCTCAGGCTCGCGGCCAGGGTCGGCGCGCTGGCCGCGACCTGGGATCCGCAGCTCGCCCGCC
>JASHQL010000398.1 GCA_030039155.1 Streptosporangiaceae bacterium
CAGCAGGCGATGGCCGTCTACCGGCCGATCTTCGATGCGCAGCGCGAATTCCAGCGCCGGCTGGGCCTGCGGCCGGTCTTCTCCGACCTGGCGGACTTCGTCGCACGCAGCTCCGCGCTGATCGGCAGCCCGCAGCAGATCCTCGACAAGGTGCACCGCTACTACCTGCAGTTCGGCCACCGCGTGATGCACCTGCACGCCGAGGCCGGCGGGCTGACGGCTACCCAGCACCGGGAATCCCTTGAGCTGTTCCAGGCCGAGATCGCGCCGGTGCTGCGCCGCGAGATCCCGGACCCGCCGTGGCCGTGGGGGCCCGCCGGGCTGACCGGCGCGGTGCGGCAGGTCAACCCGGCCGGCCCGGCCGCCGCCGACCAGGCTGGTGCCGCCGTCGGTGCCGCGCCGGCCGGCTGGGCGACAGGGACCGCACGATGACAAGCACGCCGCTGGCGATCCTCGACCTGGTGCCGATCTCGGCCGGCGCCACCGCGGCCACCGCGCTGCGCAACAGCCTCGATCTCGCCTGCCAGGCAGAGCGGGCAGGCTACGCCAGGTACTGGTATGCCGAGCACCACCTCAACCCGGGGGTGGCCGGCACGTCTCCGGCGGTCATGATCGCACTGACCGCCGCGGCCACATCGACGATCAGGCTGGGCTCGGGCGCCGTGCAGATGGGCCACCGCACCGCGCTGGCCACGGTGGAAGAGTTCGGGCTGATCGATGCCCTGTACCCAGGCCGGATTGACCTGGGACTGGGGCGGTCGGCTGGCCGTCCGGCGGGCACGGCAGACGCCGCGGCCCCGGCGCCGGCCGGAGCAGGAGCCGCTCGGACGACGGCCAACGGCCTGCTGATCCCGCCGCGGTTCTCGCCTGACCGACTGCTGAAATCACCCAGGATGGCGCTGAACAAGCGCCTGCTCCAGCTGCCGGGCGCGGAGCCGCAGAACTACACCGAGCAGGTCGATGACGTGCTTGCGCTCATCGGCGGCACGTTCAGGTCCGCCGAGGGCGTCGAGGCGCACGTACTGCCGGGGGAGGAGGCGGGTGTCGAGGTCTGGATCCTCGGCAGCAGCGGTGGCGAAAGCGCGCAGGTCGCAGGCGAGCGCGGCCTCCGGTTCGCGGCGAACTACCACGTGAGCCCGGCGACCGTGCTGGAGGCCGTGGCTTGTTACCTGGCAGCGTTCCGGCCCTCGGCCGGCCTGCGCCGGCCCTACGTGAGCGTCTCCGCCGACGTGGTGGTGGCGGCCACCGAAGCGGCCGCGCGCGAGCTTGCCTCCGGCTACGGACTGTGGGTCCGCAGCATCAGATCGGGCGAAGGAGCCATTCCGTTCCCCACTCCGGCGCAGGCCCGTGCGCATGCGTGGACCGAAGCGGACCTTACCCTCGTCGCCGACCGGACCGACACCCAGTTCGTCGGCACGCCTGGCCAGGTGGCCGACAAGCTCGAGCAGCTCAGGGACGCGACCGGCGCCGACGAGCTGATCGTCACCACGATCACCCACAGGCACGCCGACCGGGTGCGGTCGTATCAGCTGCTCGCGGACGAATGGCAGCGCCGCTGACCAGGACCTGCGCTCGGGCCGGCTCGCGGACTTGCGCAGTTGCTGCCGCCGCCGGGGGCGACCCGTTGACCCGGTTAAGGTGAACAGACCAGTGCCCTGAGTCGTGAGGGAGACCGATGGCCGAGCCGCTCCGGTCCCGCCGGTCGTGCCTGGCTGTGCCCGGCTCCAGCCAGAAGATGATCGAGAAGTCGAGGACCCTGGCGGCGGACGAGGTCTTCCTCGACCTGGAGGACGCGTGCGCTCCCGCGGCCAAGGCCCAGGCGCGCACGGCCATCGTCGCCGCGCTGCGAGCTGGCGGCTGGCACGGCAAGACGATCGCCGTCCGGGTCAACGGCTGGGCGACCCACTGGACGTACCGCGATGTCGCGGAAGTGGTGGCCGGCGCGGGCGCGCACCTGGACTGCCTGATCCTGCCGAAGGCGGAGAACGCCAGCCACGTGCAGGCACTGGACCTGCTGCTCACCCAGATCGAGAAGGCCGAACGGCTTGAAGTCGGCCGGATCGGCATCGAGGCGCAGATCGAGGATGCCCGCGGCCTGGTGAATGTCGACTCGATCGCCAGCGCCTCGCCGAGACTGCAAGCGCTGATTTTCGGCCCGGCCGACTTCATGGCGAGCATGGCGATGAAGTCCCTGGTCGTCGGGGAGCAGCCGCCCGGCTACCAGGCCGACGCCTATCACTACCCGCTGATGCGCATCCTCACCGCAGCCAGGGCAGCCGGCCTGTCAGCTATCGACGGCCCGTACCTGCAGATCAGCGACGTCGACGGGTACCGGCGGGCGGCCGCCAGGTCGGCCGCGCTCGGCTTCGACGGCAAGTGGGTCCTGCATCCGGGCCAGATCGCGGCGGCGAACGAGGTGTTCAGCCCTGGCCAGGACGACTATGACCACGCCGAGAACATCCTCGACGCATACGCCTGGTTCACCTCGGAGTCCGGTGGCAGCCGCGGCGCTGCCATGCTCGGCAGCGAGATGATCGACGAGGCCTCACGCAAGATGGCCCTGGTGCTGGCGGTCAAGGGCCGCGCCGCCGGGCTGACCAGGCAGCTGGTCATGACCCCGCCGTTCGCGGCGGCCGGCGACCGCAGCTGAGCCAGGCCGGCTCGGTCAGATGGTCCGGTACGGGTAGATCCACGAGTAGGCGGTCCAGCCGCCATCGGCCCGGATCGTGCTGCCTGTCAGGTAGCCGGCCGCGTCCGACGCGACGAACCTGATGACCCCGGCCAGTTCGGCAAGCGTGCCGTAGCGGCCCATCGGAACCCGCCGCAGCAGTTGCCGCTCGTCCTGCCAGGCCGCCTGGTCGAGGCCATCGTGCGGCCCGTACACGATGGTCGCGATCCGCCAGCCGCGCGCCGACCAGCCAGCGACTCTGGTCCGCGCCAGCGACTCGGCCGCCGCCGCCGCCACCGTGCCGACCCGGTCCTGCGGGCTGCGCCACAGGCCGGGCGCTGGCACCAGGAACATGAAGACCAGCCGCCTTTCCGCGCTCACCGCGACGGCCTCGGCCGCGTCGAGCGCGGCCTCGAGCACGGTCACCGCAGCCGACGTCGCGTCGGTTGGCTGCGGCGGCGCCGGACCTGCATGGACCCAGACGACCGGGTCAGGCCAGCCAGCGAGGTCACGGTCGATGGACGTGGCGGTGTGCGGGTGCAGGCCGTCGAGCGGCACGGTCAGCAGCCGGGCCGCGAGCGACTCGCGCAGGCCGGCCGCAAGCCTCTCGGACCCGCCAGACAGCAGGACCAGCCGCCCGGAGCTTGTGGTACTGGCGTCGGCGGTCATCGGGGCGGCTCCCGCGGCTGCCCGTCGGCCGGCCCGAAGCCGTAGCTCGCCATCCAGCCGCCGTCGACGACCAGCGTCTCGCCGGTCATGAAGCCGGCCTGCCCCGAGCACAGGAAGGCGACGCAGCTGGCAATCTCATGCGGTTCGGCCAGCCGTCCGAGCGGGGTACGGCCGACGAAGTCGGCGCCGGCGATGCGGCCCTGTCCGGTCGCCAGGACGTCGCTCAGGATCCCGGTCTTGGTGACGCCAGGGGCAATGGCGTTCACCCGGATGCCACGCGGAGCCCACTCGGTCGCGAGCACCTCGGTCAGCGTCTTGAGCCCGCCCTTGGCGGCGTTGTAGGCAGCTCGCTGCGGGTGACCGCCAAGGGCGCCGATCGAGCTGATATTGACGATGGCCCCGGCCAGCCCGCGGTCTATCAGGCGGCTGGCGACCGCGCGCGAGACCTGGAACGGGCCGGTGAGCAGCACCGAGATGTGGACGTTCCATTCCGCGTCCGGCAGCTGCTCGGACTGGCCGATGTGGCACAGCCCGGCATTGTTCACGGCGACCCTGACCGGTCCGGCCGACTGCTCGATCTCCTCGATCACCGCCTCGACGGCGGCGCTGTCGGACACGTCGAGCCTGCGGCTGAACGCGTGCCCGCCGTCCCGGCACAGATCGGCTGCCAGCTCCCTGGCACCGTCGGCATTGACGTCGGTGACCGCGACGGTGGCCCCGCAGCTGGCCAGCCTGGCGGCGATGGCCGCGCCGATGCCCTGGGCGGCACCGGTCACCAGTGCGACCTGCCCGTCGAACTCGTCGTCAGCCAGCGCTGACCAGCCCGGAGGATCCGCCATCGAGCCTCACTGGCCCCCTGGCCTGGTCATCCGCCCACCGGTGCACTGACCGCCTCATCGACCGGAGTCTCCTGAGTTCTGCCGACGCCCTTGAGGTACCCCGATCCGGTCATCCTGACCACGACGGCGACCACGATCGGGATGGCCACCAGCGCGAAGAACGCGATCGCGAACGCGCTGATCGGATAGCCGGGGAACGGGCTGAACGAGTAGTAGAAGAAGACTCCCATGGCCGCGATCGCCACCAGCCCGGCCACCAGCACCGTGCCTGACGTCGACCCCTGCCGGTACAGCCAGAGGATGACGGAGAGCGCGACCAGCAGGTACAGCGCGGCGAAGCAGTAGCCGATGAGGCTGCCCATATCGCCGAAGGCTAGCCCTTGGTTGACGTTCGCAATCGAGATGTAGATCTGGCCTACGATCCAGACGGCCCCGATGAGCAGAATCGCCGAGTTCGGCTCGCCGCTCTTCTTGCTGGTGCTGCCGAGGCCGCGGGGCAGCACGCCGTCGCGGGCCATCGTGAACATGACCCTGGCCGCGTAGTTGTACCAGCCGCCGGTAGCGGCGAACCAGGAGATTGTCACGCCGAGCACGACCAGGGAGCCGAGCCAGCCAACTCCGGCCCTGTCGGCCAGCGTGTGCAGCGGCGCCGTCTGGGTGGCGAGATTCAGGCTGACGCCGCGGAACCCGAGCACCTCGACGTAGGCGTTGAGTATGAAGAAGATGCCGGCGGCCAGCACGCTCCAGATCAGTGCCACCCGCACCGCGCTGCGCGGCTTGCGTGCCTCGAGCCCGAGCGAGGCGCAGCCCTCGAACCCGGCGAACGACAGCACCAGGAAGCCGAGCCCGGTCATGATGCCCTTGGTGCTCGCGCCCTGCAGCCGGAACTGGCTGGTGTCGATGACCGTGCCCGCGTGCACCACGATGATCACGAGCAGCAGCAAGACCAGCGCCATCGAGGTGAGCTCGATGATCAGGAAGACCTGCGTCGACAGCCGGATGTCGGCCAGGGCCAGCCCGCCGAGGAACAGCAGGCAGCCGATCTCGATCAGGTCGATGCCCCAGGCCGGCACCGTCGCCACGTGCACGCTCGCCAGGAACGTGGACAGGTTGGAGCCAACGGCAATCACCAGGAACGGGCCGACCACGGCGGTGATGCCCAGCATGAGCACGCCGCCAAGCAGGCCGCCGCCGCTGCCAAGGCCGAGCGGGATCATGCTGTACATCGCGCCAGAGGAGACCCGGGAATCGACCACCCGGCTGATGCAGATGCCGACCGCAATCATCGCGACCGTGCAGATCAGCACCGTCAGCCAGGCGCCGCTGCCGGCCAGCCCGAACGCCAGCGGCACCATGGTGATGGCGCCGGTGGTCGGGCTGATGCCGGCCATCGCCTGGCCGAACACGCGATTGTTGGTGAGAACCCGGCGATGCAGCCCGGCGCCAACCGGGGCAGAAGCATCGGCAGCACTACTCGCTGACATTGCCACCTCCTAGGTCCACGCCGATCCACGGCACGAACTTGCAGTCCATCTGCAGGACACGAGCGCTGCTTGGCGTGCTCAGGCGATGCTCAACGCCCTCGCGAACATGGATGTAGCCACCGCGCCATGCGGTTTCCTCAAGCACGTCAGGCATGGAGACGTGCAGCTCGCCGTCGATGACCAGGTAGACGATCTCGCGGTGAGCCGCGGTCGCGACGAGCGGATCCTGAGCGCTGTCAAGGTTCAGCTCGAACGCGGTGAGCATCCCGCCGGCCGGCAGTTCCTGGCCGGCGAAGACGCGAGCGACGCGGACCCGTTCCCCGGTATCCACGTGCACGTGGTTGTGCTCGTCGGTGCGCCACTTGCGCTCGGCGAAGTTGGGCGCCACGACGACGAACAGGTAGGCATCGACCGCTGAGTCCGGGTCCAGCCAGAAGTTGTGCGGCAGGTCGGCCGGAATGTAGGCCAGCTCGTTCTGCCGGATGATCCGCTCTTCGCCGTTGACCTCGATGCGCGCCGACCCCTGGAACATGTAGTAGTACTCGGCCGCCTGGTCGTGGATGTGCCGCACCGGCCCGAGCGGCTCGCCGAGCAGGCCGGGATCGCCGAGCCGCCACACCCAGGGCCCGCCTCGTGCCGCCTCGGCGAAGAAGAACCCGCTGGCTAGCCAGTCACTGATCGAGACTTCCTGGTCGTCCACTGGTCTCCCTGCGTTCGTTCGTTGGCCGGGCCGCAGCCGGGTTAGCTGGCCGCGCTGGCCGATGAGTGGGACGGGAACCCGGTGTTGCCAGGGCGGCAGCGGAAGATCCCGCCGGCCGACCGCGCGCTGCTCGCCAGGGCCGGCTCGGTCATGCCGAACCTGGCGGTGGTGATGTACAGGTCGCGGTAGTCGGCACCGCCGAACACCACCGACGTCGGGTTGGGCACCGGCACGCTGAACTGGTCGTCGATGGCCCCGTCGGCGTCGCAGTGCACGACGAGCCCGCTGCCGAACATGGCGATCCACACACCGCCTTCGGTGTCTGCCGCGAGCCCGTCCGGAATGCCGATCTCGGCGGGAAACCCGGTCCGCCACTGCAAGGCGGCCAGCTGGCCAGCCGAGGCAGACCAGCGCTCGGCGCAGCGAGCCTCGCTATCCACCAGCGTCATGGCCGATCCGTCGCGGCTCCAGGCGATGCCGTTTGGGTAGACCAGGTCCTCGCGGACTGCGCTCAGCACGCCGCTGCGGTCCAGCCGGTACAAGATGCCCTTGGTCGGGTCGGCATCGCAGACCGATCCGGCCCAGACGTTCCCCGCCAGGTCGGCTGCGCCGTCGTTGAGCCGGTATCCGGCGGGCTGATCGAGGGTCAGGGTCAGCTCGAACTTGCCGTCCGCGTCGATCTCGCCGAAGCCGTCGCGAACCCCGGCCAGCCATCCGCTGTCGCCCGACTTGACCACGAACGCCAGCGGCTGGTCGATGACCGCGGCAATCCTGGCCTGCCGGCCCGGCCGCCATTCGTGCAGCTCGCACCGGTACATGTCGACCCACCACAGCGAGCCGCGCCGGTCATCCCAGCGGGGCGACTCGCCGACCTCGGCGGTTGCCTCAATCACGAGCTCGACCGGCAGCTCCACCCGCACCGTTCCCATCGGATCGCGGCGCTGGCCTGGATCCGCGCCGCTGGACACCGGCACCATTGCCCCTGCGCGACCGCACCGGTACGGCGCCGCCTTTGCCGCAAAGGTGACTAGCGTCCCGACCGTAACACCGGTACGCTTCGGTGGTCAAGCGATTGAGCAAGCGAACATCGGTACCGGCACGACTGGATCTCAGATGACGGACAGCACGCACCAGCAGCCGGGATCACAGCCAGCTGGCCAGGAATTCCTGGTCGAGATCACCGTTCGGTGGCCGCCGGATGGGGACCAGGCCAGGCGAGATGAGCTCGTCGCTGCCGAAGCGCGGCGGGCCGCCGAGCTGGTTCAGGCCGGCTTCATCAGGCGGCTGTGGCGGATCCCGGGCCGCTGGGCCAACGTCGGCCTTTGGCGCGCATCCGATGCGACCGCGCTGCATGCGGCGATCAGCTCGCTGCCGCTGTACCCCTGGCTCGAGGTCACCGTGCGGCCGCTCGCCGCGCACCCTTCCGATCCCGGTCCTCACCACAGCGGCCGCGGTAACACCGCAGGTAGCGAGGGGTGAACGGCCGTCCGCTGGGCGGCGCACGCGGGTCAAGAGCCGGGTCAGCGGCCAGCTCGGCAGGCACGCTCGGTGGCCTGCCGCTGCTCAAGCGTTTGAACAAGCGCAGGCCGCCGAGGTACAGTCCGGTCCTGAGCGGTACTCAATGAGTGAAACAGGTTGCCGATGACCAAAGTGCGGATGCGCCAGGCCGTCATCCAGGCACTCGCCGACGAGCTGGAAAGCGACCCAAGCGTGATTCTGCTCGGCGAGGACATCGCGGCCGCGGGCGGCGCCTTCAAGGCCACCGAGGGCCTGCTCGACCGGTTCGGGCCGGTCAGGGTCAGGGACACGCCGATCTCGGAGATGGGTTTCCTTGGCGCGGCGGTCGGCGCCGCGATGGCCGGCCTGCGACCGGTGGTCGAGATGATGTTCGTCGAGTTCACCGGCGTCGCGCTCGATCAGCTGGTCACCGAGGCCGCCAAGGTCAGCTATCTGTCCAGGGGCGAGCTGACGGCACCGCTGACCGTTCGCGCGTCGGCCGGCGCCGGGCTCGGCTTCGGCTGCCAGCACTCTCAGTTCCTCGACCACTGGTTCCGCGCGACCCCTGGACTCAAGCTGGCGGTGCCGTCAGGGGCACGGACGGCGTACGGGCTGCTCCGTGCCGCGATCCGGGATCCAGGCCCGGTGGTCGTGCTCGAGCCGCGCGTGCTCTACGGCGACCGGGAGGACGTCGAGTTCGGCGAGGCCGGGATCCTGCCGCTCGGCCGTGCGCACCGTGTCAGCAGCGGCGACGACGTGACGCTGGTCGCGCTTGGCGCGACCGTGCCGACCGCGGTCGCGGCCCAGCAGCTTGCGGCCGGCGCCTGGACCGCGGACATCATCGACCTGCAGACCCTGGTCCCGTGGGACCGGCAGTCGGTACTCGGCTCCGTGCGCCACACCGGGCGCCTCGTCGTGGTCGAGGAGTCCCCGTACTCAGGCGGGTGGGGCAGCGAGATCTGCGATTACATCGCGGGCGAGCTGTTCGGCGAGCTGACGGCGCCGGCATTGCGGGTGACCACGCCGGATACCCCGGTGCCATACAGCCAGCCACTGGAGGAGCGATTCGTGCCGAGCCCGGAACTGGTCGCCGACCAGGTCGGCCAGCTGCTCGCCACCGGCCGCAGGCCGGCGCCGTGGTGGGAAGCGAGCGCGCAACGATGACCGGCGAACGGCGGGAACGGCGCGCGCAGCTGGCCACTCCGCTCGGCCCGTTCGAGCGGATGGCCGAGATCCGCGCGGTCGAGGAGCATATCCAGCTGCTCTTTAACGAGGGCCATGTGCGTGGCAGCACGCACCTGAGCAACGGCCAGGAGGCCGTCGCCGTCGGAGTAGCTGCGGCGGCCCGGCTCACCGACGTCGTGACCTGCACCTACCGCGGCCACGGGCAGGCGCTGGCGCTCGGGCTGACGGCCAAGGAAGTCATCGGCGAGATCGTCGGCAGGACGGTCGGATGCGCAGGCGGCCTCGGTGGCTCGATGCATCTGGTCGGCCCCGACGTCGGGCTGTGGCCGACGTTCGCGATCGTCGGCGCCGGCCTGCCGGTGGCCGTCGGCGCCGCGCTGGCCAGCCAGGTGAACAGGTCAGGACGTGCCGCCATCGCCGTCTTCGGCGATGGCGCGGCGAACATCGGCGCGTTCCACGAGTCGCTGAATCTCGCCGCGATCTGGCAGCTTCCCGTGGTGTTCGTCTGCGAGAACAACCTGTACGGCGAGTACACCAGGATCCAGCTGAGCACGCCGGTCAGCGATCTCGCTGACCGGGCAGCCGGCTATGCGATCCCCGGCCTGGTCGTCGACGGCCAGGACGTGGCGGCTGTCACCGCCGCCGTCAGCGAGGCGCTGGAGCGAGCCCGTGCCGACGGCGGGCCGACGCTGCTGGAGATGAAGACCTACCGGTACAGCGGCCACTCCAAGTCCGACCCTGGCAGCTACCGCCCGGCCGGCGAGCTTGACCAGTGGCTGCGCCGCGATCCCATCACGATCGAGGCCGGCAGGCTGATCGACGGCGGCACCGCCACGGCGGAGCAGCTTGCCGCGGTCAGCTCCCGCATTGCCGCCGAGGTGCGGCGGGCAGCGGCCGACGCGCTGGCCGCGCCGCAGCCAGCCGTCGCCGAGATGCTCATCCATGTGCACGGCTGAGGGGAGTCTGGTTGCAGTGACCGCGGTTGCCGGAGCCGTGCCGGTCCAGGCGGCCCGGCGATGAACCACACCGTCCGGCTGCCGAGGCTCGGCGACACCGTCGACGACGTCGTGGTGCTCGAGTGGCTCGTCGCCGAGGGGGCCTCGGTAGCCGCGGACGAGCCGGTCCTGCGGGTCGAGACCTCCAAGGTCGAGGCCGAGGTGGTGTCGCCGGTCTCCGGCGTGCTCCGCAGCCAGCTGGTGGCTGCCGAGGACGAGGTGCAGACCGGTGCCCCGCTGTTCGTCGTGGACGACACGGCCTGACGGGCGAGCGGATCCCGATGGCCGATGCGTCGCAGGACCCAGGACAGCAGCAGGCTGCGCTGGCTGGCATCCGGGTGATCGAGATGGCCACCGTGGTGGCGGCTCCGGCCGCCGCTCGCTACCTCGGCGACTTCGGTGCCGACGTCACCAAGATCGAGGCGCCGGCCGGCGACCCGGCCAGGCGGATGGGCTGGCACGGCGCCGATGGCCCTGACTCTTACTTCTGGAAGATCCTCGGCCGGAACAAGCAATGCCGCACCATCGACCTGAAGAGCGCCGACGGCATCGGCCAGGCCAGGCAGCTCATCGACCAGGCGGACGTGCTGATCGAGAATTTCCGTCCCGGCAAGCTTGAGCAGCTCGGTCTCGACCCGGCCAGCTTGCTCGAGCGCAACCCGCGCCTGGTCATCCTGCGGATCAGCGGATTCGGCCAGACCGGGCCGTACGCGCAGCGGCCGGGCTTCGCCACCATCGCCGAGGCGATGAGCGGGTACGCCGCGATCAGCGGCGAGCCCGACGGCGGGCCGCTGCTGCCGCCGATCGCGATCACCGACGAGCTGACCGGGCTGGCGGGCGCCTTCGCGGTGATGGTGGCGCTCTGGCACGCGCACCGCACCGGCCGTGGCCAGCTCATCGATGTCAGCCTGATCGAGACGCTGCTCCAGCTCATGGGACCATTGATCCCGGCCTACGTGCACCTCGGATACCTGCAGCCCAGGCTGGGCTCCGGGCTGCCGTGGTCGGTGCCGCGCGGCACCTACCGGTGCGCCGACGGCCGGTGGGTCGCGCTCTCGGCGTCCGCGGACACCGTCGCGGGCCGGCTGCTGCGGGCCGTGGGGCTGGACGATGATGAACGGTTCGGGACCTTCGAAGGGCGGATGCGCCACCGTGAGGCGCTGGAGCAGCACATGACTGACTGGATAGCGGCCCGGTCATCGGGCGAGGTCGTCCAGCTGCTGTCGGAATCCGACACGGCCATCGGCCCCGTCTACACGATGGCCGACGTGCTCGCCGATCCGCACCTGACGGCCCGCCAGGCCATCATCGAGGTCGACGGGGTCGCGATGCCGGGCATGATCGCCCGGCTGTCCGAGACACCGGGCGCCGTCCGGCATGCCGGCCAGCCGCAACAGCCGTGGCGGCCGGCGAAGCCGCACCAGGATGACGACGACGTGCGGTCGCTGATCCGCGGTCCCGACTGATGTCACCGCCAGCGCGGCGAGCCGGGCCGGCCAGGCAGGCGCCGACCAAGCGGCCGACCCTGCGTGACGTGGCCGCCAGGGCCGGAGTCGACCCGAGCGCGGTCTCCCGGGTGCTGAACAACGACGAGATCCGGCTGTCCGAGGCAACCCGCGAGCGCATCAGGCGAGCCGCCGAGGAACTCGGTTACACCCCCAATTTCCTGGCCCGCAGCCTGCGCCAGTCGCGAACGTGGACACTCGGCTTCGTGCTGCCCGATATCGGCAACCCGATGTACGTGCCCATCGTCAGGGGAGCGCAGCGCCGGGCCGAGGAACAGGGTTACGGCATCGTCGTGGGCAGCCAGCTTGACGGCGACACGTACGGCACATTCGCCCGGCTGCTCGAAGCCGGGCGGATCGACGGCCTGCTCGTCGCGTCGGGCACGCTGCGCGACGACTACATCCGCACGATCGCATCGTCAAGGCACGGGTCGGTGGTGCTGGTCAACCGCCGCATCGACGGCCCGCTGAGCAGCGTGATCGTGGACGACGCCGCGGGCAGCAAGCTTGCGGTCGGCCATCTGCTCGAACGCGGGCACCGGCACATCGGCGCACTGATCGGCCCGCCCGACATCGACACTTCCAGGCGGCGGCAGCAGGGAGTCGAGCAGGCAGCAAGCGAGTGGGGGATCGGCCCGGTGATCGTCACCGGGTCAGGGTGGTCGGCGGCCGAGGGTTACCGCTGCGCGATGCGTGTCCTGGATACGGCGCCGCAGGTGACGGCGATCTTCGCATCCACCTTGCTGATGGGCGTCGGAGCGCTCCGGCTCGCGCACGACCAGGGCATTCAGGTGCCGACGTACCTGTCGGTGATCGCGCTGCACGACAGCGAGCTGGCCGAGTACCTCATTCCGCCGCTGACCACGGTGGCCATGCCGACCGAGCAGCTCGGCGCGACTGCCGTGGATGTCATCCTCGACCACATGCGTGGCCGCAAGCCGGTCTCGATCACCGTGCCAGGACCTGGAGTGATCGTCGAGCGCCGCTCGGTCAGCACGCCAAGGGGCACGGGAAGCCCGGCCGGCGCTATCGGCTGACGGCTGCCCGCGGCGGTTGCGGCCCGACCTGGCCGAACCGGATACTTGGGTAGTCGGGCGGCAGATGCGTCTGATCGCGGCCGCATTCCGAAGGTATTTTCGCGCCAGTGCCGGAAAGCGGACAACGGGGCCGGCGGGCGCAGGCGCTGGAGGCGTGGTGGGCCAGGGATTGCCCGGCGGGGCCGGCGGCTTGCCGCCTGCGTTCGCCGTGGGGTCCAGGATCGCCGGGTACCGGCTGGAAGCAGACATCGGCGCTGGCGGGATGGCGGTGGTGTTCCGGGCGCTCGACGAGCGGCTTGACCGGCTGGTCGCGCTGAAGCTCCTCGGGCCGTGGCTGGCGGCCGACGAAGCGTTCAGGCACCGGTTCCTGCGGGAGTCAAGGGCTGCCGCGGCGGTCGACGACCCGCACATCATTCCGGTGTATGAGGCGGGTGAGGCCAGCGGCGTGCTGTTCATCGCGATGCGGTACGTGTCCGGCGGTGACGTCAGGGATCTGCTGCGGCGGGAAGGCCCGCTGCCCGCGGAGCGTGCCGCGGCCATCATCTCTCCGGTGGCGTCTGCGCTGGACGCCGCGCACGCCGCCGGGCTTGTGCACCGTGACGTCAAGCTGGCGAACATGCTGGTGGACGCGCGGCCGGGCCGGCCAGATCACGTGTACTTGTCAGACTTCGGACTGAGCAAGGGCACTTCGCCATCGGTCCGCCTGACCGGGACCGGGCAGTATCTGGGGACCGTGGCCTCGATGGCTCCGGAGCAGATCGAAGGCCGGGAGGTGGACGGCCGCACCGACCAGTATGCGCTGGCGTGCGCCGCCTTCGAGCTGCTCAGCGGCGCCGCGCCGTTCGAGCGCGAGCAGCACATGGCGGTGATCTACGCGCATCTGTCCCAGCCTCCGCCGTCGCTCACGTCGCGGCGTCCCGATCTCCCGCCCGCGGCCGACGGCGTCCTGGCCAAGGCACTGGCCAAGGCGCCGGCCGACCGTTATCCGAGCTGCCGGGAGTTCGCTGAAGCCCTGCGCCAGGCGTTCGGCCTCGCCGCGTACGACCGCCAGTTCCAAGCCGGGCCGGCCAGTGCGGCAGCGGCGCCTGGCCGCACGCTCGGCGGGCAGGGAGCGGACGCGACCCGGATTGTCCCCGACCCGTCCGGCGCGGCCGGCCCGGCCAGGTCGGGACCGCCGGCCGGGCCCGGCGCCGCCGTGACCCTGCTGCCTGGCAGCACGCCACGGTCCGGCGCTGGCCCTGGCGCTTCCGGGACCGGGCGCGGCCTGGCCACGTCGCTGACCAGCTTTGTCGGCCGGGCCGCCGCGGTGGATGAGGTCTGCGCCCTGCTGGACGAGCACCGGCTGGTGACGGTGACCGGTCCTGGCGGAGTGGGCAAGACCCGGCTGGCAACCGAGGTGGCCAGGCGGCTGGCGGTGCGGTTCGCCGACGGGGCCTATCTGGTCGAGCTGGCCGCGGTATCGGATCCGGTCCTGCTGCCAGCGGCGGTGACGGTGGCGCTCGGGATACCACAGGCGTCCGGCGAGTCCGCTGCCCAATCGCTGGTCGCGGCGCTGGCCCGGCTGCAGGTGCTGCTGGTGCTCGACAACTGCGAGCATCTGATCGGGGCGGTGGCCGACCTGTGCGAGATGCTGCTGCCCGCCGCGGACGATGCCCGGATCCTGGCAACGAGCCAGGAACCGCTCCGGGTGGCCGGCGAGGCCCGGTACCGGCTGCCGCCGCTGTTCGTGCCGCGGCCCGGCGAGCAGGCCGAGCCTGCCGAGTCGGAGGCGGTGCGCCTGTTCGCCGACCGGGCCAGGCAGGTCGACCCGCATTTCTCGCTGGACTCGGAGTCGGCTCCGCTGGTGGCGCGGCTGGTCGCGCGGCTGGACGGGATGCCGCTTGCGATCGAGCTGGCCGCGGCCAGGGTCGAGGCCCTGGGCATGGCCCAGTTGCTTGACCGGCTTGACGACCGCTTCGCGCTGCTGGCCGGCGGCGACCGCCGGGCCGCCGCCAGGCAGCAGTCGCTGGCGGCCACCGTCGACTGGAGCTACCGGCTGCTGAGCGAGCAGGAGCAGCGGGTCTTCCGCCAGCTCTCGGTCTTCCCCGGCCCGTTCACGCTGGAGGCGGCCAGGGCCGTGGCCGGGTCAGCCGCCGAAACGGCGGTACTGCATCTGGTGGATTGCTCGCTGATCTCGCCGCCGCGGCCGGGACCGGACGGCCGGGCACGCTACACGCTGCTGGAAACGCTGCGTGCCTACGCCGCCGACCGGCTCGCGGAGGCTGGCGAGCAGCAGGCCGCCGCGGCCGGGCTGGCGCAGTACGCGCTCGGGCTGGCCACCCAGGCCGCCGAGGGCATGCAGACCAGCACTGGTGAGGTTGCCGCCGCCCGCTGGCTGGACGCCGAGTCCGGCACCGTGCAGCAGGCCCTGGCCTGGGCGCTCGAGCACGACCCTGGCCTGGCGCTGGGCCTCGGGGTGGCGCTGGGCCCGTGGTGGGTGACCAGGGGGCGAGCGATCACCGGGTACCCGCTGCTGCGCACCGCAGTCGAGCAGGCCGAACTGGCCGGCGTGGCCACGGATGCCCGGCCGGCCGCCGGATACTGGCTCGGTCATCTCGCGAACCTGGCCAGCGACTTCGACACGGCCCTCGGTCACTACACGGCCGTGATCGACGCGCTTGCCGGGTCAGCCACGGCCGGCGACCGGGTCCGCGCACAGACGCTCGCCGATGCCGTCGCCGGCCGCGCCAACAGCCTGCTCAACCTCGGCCACACCAGCGAGGCGTCCGAGGAAGCCGGGCGCGCCCTCGAGCTCGCCACCGAATCCGGCTACCCGGCGGGCCAGGCGAGGGCCCTGCTGAGCCTGTTCAACACCGCGCAGTATGCCGGCGATGTCGAGCAGGCCCTTGACTGGGCGAGGCAGGCCACCCGCATCGACCCGCTGGCCATCCCTGGCAGGCTCGCCAGGCAGTGCAGCCACAGCCTGACCGACATCCTGATCGATGTGGGCGACCTGACCGCGGCCGAGGACAGCTGCGTCACCGAACTCGACCGGGCCCGGCAGGCCGGCGACGTGCAGAGCCAGTCGTTCTGCCTGGACGTGCTCGCCGAACTTGACCAGCGAGCGGGACGCATCACCGAGGCGGCCGCGCACCTGCGCGAAGCCCTGGAGATCGCCACCAGGACCGGCAATCGGCTGCGCATGATCGACTGCCTCAACAACTGCGGGCACCTGTGCGCGGGCACGCAGCGGTGGGCCGACGCCATCACGATGTGGGCCGCGTACGACGCGCGGCTGGCCGACCTCGGCATGTCCGATCTCCCGGCCACGGCCGAGCGCCGCCGCGAGCCGTTCCTGGCAGCAGCACGGTCGCTCGGTCCCGACGCGGCCAAGGCCGCCGAGCAACGCGGCCAGGACATGACACTGGCCACCGCCGCGGAGCTGGCCATGCTGCTGGCCGGCACCGGGCCGGCCGGGCAGCCGCCGCAGCCGGCCCTGGCCGGGCTCACCGCGGATGAGCAGGATCTCGTCGTCCTGGTCGCGCAGGGCCGCACGGACGCCGAGATCGCCAGGCAGCTCCGGCTGCCCGTGCGTACCGCACGCTCCCAGGTGAACCGGATCAGGGACAAGGCCGGCTGCCGCCGCCGCGCCGACCTGATCCGCGTCGCTTTGCAGGCAGGCCTCGTGTAGCAAAGGCGGTAGCTGCCGCTGGCTGCCGCGACGACCACCGCAGCCGTCGCCGGCCTTGTCGTGCTGCACCTGATCGTCGGGGCCGCGGTGAGTCCCGTCATGGCGCGCACGGCACGGGGACCCTGACCACACGCGCACCGGTGTCACCAGGAACGATGTGAACCGTCCGGCCAGCCGGGGAGTCAAATAACACAAGTTAGGGGGCCAGGAGGAACCACGATGAGTGACCGCAGCGCGCCGGGGACCGGCACTGAGATCACCGCTGATCGCCAGCGGATCCTGAGACTTGAGGCACGGGTATCAGAGCTGGAGGCGCGGACCAGCTGCCTTGCCGAGCCCGCCACCGGCGATGATGCCGCTGAGCCGGCGCTGCGCCCGGTGCTGAGGATGATCAGGGGCGGCCGGGCCTGACGCTGCGCCGGACAGCGATCGGCTCAGGCCGTCCAAGCGGCAGCCGAAGGCAGGCGGACCGGCCGGCGGCGGAGGCGTTATGGCTGCCAGATGGCCATGGCGACTGGCTCGGTGCCGACTGGGATCGGCCGGCCCACGGTCCCCGCCGGCAGGCTGACCGGGATCGCGGTGCCTCGAGCTGGGTCAAGCACGAGTGCCATGCTGGCGTCTGGGGCAATGCTGATCGCGGTGCGCATGCCGGTGACGGCCGCGCCGTCAGGGTCAATCGCGGGTCCTGCCAGTGGGCCTGCGTGCAGGCGGATCGCGTGTCCGGCCGCGAGCGTGGCCAGGTTGACGGGGGTGAGGGTGCCGTTCCCCGCGTTGACGACGTAGCCGGTTGTGCCGTCGGGTGTGATCGCGATCGCAGTCGGCTGCGGTCCGACGTGGATTGGCGGGAGCGCACGCCGGGTTGCCAGCTCGATCGGGGTGATCGTGCCCTCGAGCTGGTTGGCGACCAGTGCGATCTTGCCGTCCGGGGTGATCGCGATGGCCACCGGGCCAGAGCGCGTCCCTGATCCGACCGGGATCGAGGCTGCCGCGCGTCTGGTTCGGAGGTTGACCGGCGTGACCTGCCCGTCCCCGCCGTCTGCTACGTAGGCGAAGCGGCCGTTGGGCGCGATGGCGATGGCATCGGGGTTGGCGGTGGCCGGGGCGGACGGGATGAGGATCGGCCGGCCTGGCCGCCCGGTGACGAGGTTGACCGGGGTGAGCGTCCCGTTCGTCACCCCGATGCCGCCGTCTCCCCAGAAGTTGGCCACGTAGGCGGTCTTGCCGTTGGCCGTGATCGCGATGGCGCTGGGATCGGCCGCGATGCCAGCCGGGGTGTTGGCGCCGAGGTTGATTGCCGTGGCCCTCCTGAGGCGGCCCGAGGACGAGCGAAGCGGGATGAGCGTGCCGTTGCCGAAGTAGTGCACCGCCGCCACGTAGATGGTGCCGCTCGGGCTGACGCCAACCGCGTCCGCGCCGCCGCCGACTGTCACACGTGCCGTGACCGTGCTGGTCGCCAGGTTGATGGCGGTCACCGTGCCGCTGCCGAAGTCGACGACGTACGCGACGGGCGCCTGGCCGCCGGTGGTGGCGGCGATCACGACGGTGCCAATGGCCGCGGCCGCCGCGACCGCAACCGCGGCCTTCACGGCCGGATGCCAGGACGCGGCCCGGCGAAGCAGCCTTATCCTGCGCAGGCCGCGTGGTGCGTGGCCGGTCTGCGGCCGGTTGCCTGCGGCTTCCTTCCTCGCGGCCTGCCGGGTCAGGTTGGCCGCCCGCCGGGCGAGCCGCCCGTCCTGGCGGATGCGCCGAGCCTGGCTCTGCTGGCCGAGCCTGGTGGTT
>JASHQL010000399.1 GCA_030039155.1 Streptosporangiaceae bacterium
CACTACGCGATCGGCGGCGCAGGCGAGCCGGTGTTCTTGCTGCACGGCGTGCCGAAGACCATGTCGTACTGGCGTCACCTGGTGCCGCTGCTGACCCCGCATTACACCGTCGTGGCGGTCGACAACCGGGGCTTCGGCGGCTCCCAGCGCCCGCCGGCCGGCTATGACACCGCAACCATGGCAGCCGACGTCGCCGGGCTGGCGACCCACCTGGGCTTCGACCGGTTCCGGGTGGCCGGCGAGGACTGGGGCGCGGCCATCGCCTATGCCGTCGCCGCCTTCCACCGGTCCAGGGTCAGCCAGCTGGTATTCCAGGAGACCCTGCTGCCAGGAATGCCGGCCCCGCAGGTCGATCCCTCGCTGGCCGCCGATGACGGCCGGACTGGCTGGCACTTCAGCTTCTTCAGCGTGCCGAATCTTCCTGAGCTGCTGCTGGCCGGCCGGGAACGGCAATTCTGGACCTACTTTGCCCAGCGCCAGATGTGGGATCCGAGCGCGCTGACCGAAGGCGATATCGAGGAGATGGTGCGCTCGGTCGAGCAGCCGGGCGGCACCAGGGCGATCCTGGAGATGTACCGCGCCCGCCCGCTGGACGCCGAGCAGAACCGGCCGCACTACGCCGACCCGATCAGCTGCCCTGTGCTGGCCGTCGGCGCTGAAGCCTATCTCGGCGACCAGGTAGCCAGCCAGCTCGCACAGGTCGCCGCCGACGTGCGGAGCGCCGTCATCACCCAGTCCGGTCACCACATCGCGCTGGAAAACCCGGCCGCGCTGGCCCGGGCCTACCTCGACTTCTTTGCCACCGGGCCGGCCGGCCTGTCGGCGAGCACCGGGCCAAGCTGACTGCGCGCGGTGACCCCGAGCTTGGCGAACACCTTGCGCAGGTGGTACTGGACCGTGTGCCCGCTGATGTAGAGCCTGGTGCCGATCTCGGAGTTCGACAGGCCCTGCGCGGCCAGCCTGGCGATCTGCGACTCTTGCGCCGTGAGCTCGTCGTTCCTAGCCGGCGCGATGCGCTTGCGCACGGTCTCGCCGGTGGCCTGCAGTTCGCGGCTGGCCCGTTCGGCGAACGCCGCGACACCCATCGAGTCCAGCATGGTGAAGGCGGCCCTGAGCTGCTCGCGCGCGTCGACCCGGCGGCGTTCCCTGCGGAGCCATTCGCCGTACAGCAGGTGCGCCCTGGACAGGCAGATGCGAAGCTCGGTCCGCTGCAGCCGCGAGATGGCCTCGCGGTACCGTTCCTCCGCCTCGGGGCCCGTGCTGAGCTGCGCGTGCGCCCGCGCCTGATGGCCGAGCGCCCAGTCGGTGCCGCTGGCGTCGGTCATCTCCGCGAGCCGCTCGTAGGCATCGGCCGCGAGGTCGCGCTTCCCGGCCCGCACGGCGGCCTCGATCAGCTCGGCGATCGCCCACGGCGGGGTGGCGATGTTGCCAGGGCTCGCGGTCGCCAGCTGGGCCGCGGTCAGTGCCTCCTGATACCGGCCAAGCCCGAGGTACAGCAGGGCGTTCGCCATGCCGGCGGCCGCCATGCCCGCGCCTTCGCCGCGCCCGGCCGCGTCGCGCAAGACCGCGTCCGCGAGTGCAGACACGGTGGTCTCGTCGCCGCGCAGCGCGGCAAGCTGCAGCCCGGCATACGGCGTGAGCGTGCCGGCGATGGCCTCGGTCGCGGTCTGCGCCTCGGCGACCAGCGCCTGCGATTCGGCCAGCCGCCCGGTCAGCAGCACCCGGCTGGCCCGCATGCTCAGCGCCAGCGGCAGCTCGCCGAGGGCTCCGGCCCGGCAAGCGAGCTCCAGGTACCTCGCGGAAAGCCGCTCCCAGCCGCCGTCATCCCAGGTGTGCACCGCGGTGATGCAGGCCAGCCAGAGCCAGCGAAGCTCGTCCGCCACCGGCATCTGCGACCCGAACGCGCTGACTGCCTCGTGCAGTATCGGCAGGCCGGCCTGATACCCGTCGGTGTAGTACGCGGCCAGGCCGTCGAGCAGCAGGTCGGGAGCCCGGGCCGGGCGCGCTGGCGACGGCGCCGCCGCGGCGGCGCGGGCCAGCTCCCAGAGGCTGCTGCCAGGCCCGGCCAGCTGCCCGGCGAAGATCCCTGCGGACAGCGCGTCAAGATAGGTTGCGCGAGCCAGCTCGACGTCTTCGCGTTCCAGCCGCCTGGCCGCCGCCAGCAGCAGCGGCGGGGCGTCGTTGCCACGGTTCTCCGCGAACGCGATACGCGCCGTGACCAGGTCTGCGCGTGCTTCCCGGCGGTCGCTGGCCGGGCCAGCCCTGGCCAGCGCCAGCATGCTGCGCGCCGCGTCCAGCTCGCCGGCCTGCAGCTTCGCGTCGGCCGCCGCCAGCGCCCGCCTGGCGCGCTCGGCCGGCTCGAGGGTGAGGATCGCGGCTCGTTCCAGGAACCCGGCAGCCGCGATCACTCCGCCGCGCGCCTGCGCCCGGCCGGCCGATTTCTCCAGCTCGTCGGCGACACTCGCGTCTGGTCCGGCCGCGGCTTGCGCCCGGTGCCAGGCCCGGCGATCAGGGTCGAGGCTCGGGTCGGTCACGTCCGCCAGCGCGCGGTGCGCCTGCCGTGTCTCCGCGGCCGACCCGGACCGGTACGCCGCCGAGCGAATGAGCGGGTGCCGGAACCGCAGCCGGGCCCCGAACTCGATCAGGCCGGCTTCGACTGCGGGAGCAGCGGCATCGGCGCTGATCCCGGCCGCGGCCGCGGCCCGCCACACCAGCGCTGCGTCCCCGGTCGGATCTGCCGCCGCGATGCGCAGCAGGCTGCGGCTCTGGTCCGGGAGCGCCTCGATCCGCCGCCGGAACCTGCCTTCAAGGCCCGGGGCGCCCGCGGCCGGGCCGGGCAGCCCGAACCCGCCGGCCAGCTGGGCCGCGGTCATCTCGCGGGACAGCTCGAGCAATGCCAGCGGATTCCCGCGCGCCTCGGCGATGATCTGGTCGCGGACCTGCGGGTCGACCGGCCCGGTCAGGCTCGCCTCGAGCAACTGCCTGGCATCGGCGTCGCGCAGGCCGCCGATCGCCAGCGTCGGCAGGCCGGCCAGCTCGCTGGTTGCCGTGCTGGCGGCGAACACCAGGCCGACAGCTTCGGCGTCGATCCGGCGGGCGACGAACGCCAGCGCCTGGGCCGAGGCCTGATCGAGCCACTGCGCGTCGTCGACCAGGCACAGCAGCGGCTCTTCTCCCGCGACGTCGCAGAGCAGGCTCAGCACGGCGAGCCCGACGAGGAAGCGATCCGGCGCCGGTCCCGTCCTGAGTCCAAGCGCCGTCAGCAGTGCCTCCCGCTGCGGGTCGGGCGCCCGGCCAAGGTGCGGCAGCCAGGGCGAGCAGAGCTGGTGCAGGCCGGCGAACGCGAGCTCCAGCTCGGACTGGACCCCGGTGATGCGCTGCACCCGCTGAGCCCCGGCACTGGCCGCTACCCAGTCAAGCAGCGCCGTCTTGCCGATCCCCTGCTCACCGCGGACGACCAAGGCCCGGCTGTGCCCGGCCGCGACGTCCGCGACCAGCCGGCCGAGCTCGGCACGCTCGGATTCGCGGCCGGTCAGGCCCGCCGGACGGCCGACTGCAGGCAAGCGCGGCACGCGTGCTGTCCCGGCCACGGCTGGTCCTCCCTGTCCGGTTCGTCAGGATTGCGTGCGACGACGGCGCCCGGCATCTCACAGTCTGCCTCCGCCGCTCGCGCGATGACTACCCGGCGGGGGATGCGATTGCCGGTGTTCGCGCTGCAGGTTCGGAGGCGATGACGACCATCCACCATCGTGACGCCACCGTCGGCGGGCGGGAGGTGCACGATCGGACTTGCCTGGCAGCAGGGCCCGCTGGCGCCAGGAGCGACCGGCCGGTTCCTGGTGCCCGGTCAGCTGCCGGACCGGATGCTGTTCGCCGAGCCGCTACGACGGCGGATGCGGGTCAAGTTCGGCGGGGAGTGGATCGCGGACAGTGAGGACATCGTGCTGCTGCACGAGCCCGGCCGGTACGCCGGCGAACTGGCCGGGCGCGTCGCGTTCGCGTGGCGGGGAATGGACGCCTTCTATGAGGAAGACGACCGGATCGTCGGCCACGCCGCCGACCCCTATCACCGGATCGACATCCGCACGACCAGCCGGCACCTGGTCGTCCGGCACCGGGACCAGGTGATCGCGGACGCGCGCCGGGCCGCGTGGTCCTACCTGGACGCCTGGCCCGAGGTCCGGGCGGTGGCCGGCTTCATCTCCTTCGAGCCTGGCGAGGTGACCGTGACGCTGGCTGGCCGGCAGCTGCGGCTGGAGCCGGGCCAGCGCGTGCTCGCCCACGGCATCGACCGTGATCTCAGCCTCGGCGAGGCCCCGCCTGGTGGCCGCCGGTGACCGTCCCGGTTCTGGTGTCGGTCAACGTCGGCCTGCCGAAGGATGTCGCCTGGCAGGGCAAGACCGTGCGCACCGGCGTCTGGAAGCACCCGGCGGCAGGTCCGCAGATGGTGCGGCGGCTGAACATCGACGGCGACGGCCAGGGAGACCTGGCCGGGCACGGCGGTGAGCAGCGAGCCGTGCTCGTCTACCAGCTCGATTCCTACCGGCACTGGCAGGAACATTTCGGCTGGCACGACGTCGGCTATGGCCAGTTCGGGGAGAACCTCACGGTTGACGGCATGCCCGACGACCAGGTGTGCATCGGCGACCGGTACCGGATCGGCGACGCCGAGTTCGAGGTGACCCAGCCGCGGGTCACCTGCTACCGCGTCGGGCTGCGGCTCGGCCAGCCGGAACTGCCGGCGCTGCTGGTGAGCCACCACCGTCCCGGTTTCTACATGCGCGTCCTCGCCGAGGGACGGGTCCAGGCCGGCGATCCGATCGTCAAGACGGCCGCCGGGCCTGGCGGCCTGTCGGTGGCCGATACCGACGCGCTGCTCTACCTGCCCGGCCGCGATCCGGCCAAGCTGCGCACGGCCCTGCAGATCCCGGCGCTCAGCCCTGGCTGGCAGGGGTCCTTCCGCGACCTGATGTCCGCCCCAGGCGGCGGTCCGGCCGCCGGGGCACCGGCCGACCGGCCTGCCTGGCCGGCGTTCCGGAAGCTGCGGGTCGCCAAGGTCGTCCGCGAGAACGAGACGGTGGCGTCGATTTACCTCGCCGCTGCCGACGGCGGCCCGCTGCCACCGGCCAAGGCCGGGCAATACCTCACGCTGCGGGTCGGCGGGGCCGGCTCGCCTGCCCCGGTCCGCAGCTACTCGATGTCCTCGGCACCGGACGCGGGGGTGTACCGGATCAGCGTCAAGCGCGAGCCGCACGGCGTGGCCAGCGGTTATCTGAACCGCGACCTGCGGCAGGGAGCGCTGCTCGAGGTGGCCGCGCCGCGCGGCGAGTTCGTGCTCGGCGACGACACCGGCCCGATCCTGCTGATCTCCGCCGGGATCGGCGTCACGCCCGTGCTGTCGATGCTGCACCAGCTTGCGGCCGACCACAGCGAGCGGGACATCTGGTGGCTGTACGGAGCGCGCGGACCCGGCCAGCATCCGTTCGCCGCGGAGGCGCACGCGCTGCTGGCCTCGCTGCCGCACGCCAGCGAGCACGTGTTCTACAGCGCGGCCACGCCAGCGCAGCGCCGCCGGGCCGGCGCCACCGCCGGGCGCATCACCAAGGACGCGCTGGCAGCGCTGGCGATCCCGGTCAGCGCGAGCGCTTACCTCTGCGGCCCCGCCTCGTTCATCTGCCAGCTGCAGGCAGCCCTGCCCGAGCTCGGCATCGACTCGTCTCGGATCCATACCGAGCTGTTCGGTGCGCTGGCGCCGATCAACCCCGGCCTGACCGGGCAGCGGCGGCAGCCGCCGCACCAGCCCGCAGGCGCGCCCGGCACCGGGCCGCAGGTCACCTTCGCCCGCAGCGGCCTCAGCACGCGGTTCGGCGACGACTGGCACAACGTGCTCGACCTCGCCGACGCCTGCGACGTGCCCACCCGCTGGAGCTGCCGGACCGGCGTCTGCCACACCTGCGTCACGTCCCTGCTGTCCGGCGACATCGGCTACGCCCCCGATCCGCTGGAACCGCCGCCAGCCGGCCAGGTGCTCATCTGCTGCGCTCGGCCCGCCACCGACATCGTCCTGGACATGTGATGCCAGCAGCTCAGGATGACCACCGCCCGCCGCCAGGCGGCCAGGAACGAGAGGCCTGATATGTCCAAGCAGCCCATCATCGTCTTCGACGTCAACGAGACCCTGCTCGACCTGGATTCGCTCCGGCACGTGTTTGACCGCATCTTCGGTGACCCGGCAGCGCTCCGGCTGTGGTTCGCGAACCTGATCACCTACTCCGAGGCGCTCACGCTCGCGGGGGTCTACGTCCCGTTCACCGACATCGGCGCGGCGGTGCTGCGGATGCTCGCTGCCACCCGCGACATCACGATCGCTGACGCTGATGCTGCCGAGCTGACCGACCAGTTCGCCTCGATGCCGCCGCACCCGGAGGTCCCTGGTGCGCTGCGGCGGCTGAGCGATCACGGGTTCCGGCTGTTCACCCTGACCGACAACACGCTGGCGATCTCGGGAAGGCAGCTCGAGCAGGCCGGCGTCATCGACATATTCGAGCGCCGGTTCAGCGTCGACGAGACCGTGCGACGGCACAAGCCGGCGCCCGAGGCCTATCACTGCGTGGCCGCGACGCTGGGCGTCGACGCTGCCGACATCTGCCTGATCGCCTGCCACGTGTGGGACACGATCGGAGCCCAGGCAGCCGGCTGGCAGGCCGGCCTGATCCTCCGCCAGGGCAACGCGCCGCTCGGTGTCGGCCCGCAGCCCGACTACATCGGGAAGGACCTTGACGCCATCGCGAACCAGCTCATCGACAGGTACGGCGCCGGTGCCTGATCGCAGAGCGTGCACGACAGCCCGGCGATTGACAGGAAAGAGGTGCGCACCATGGTTGCGTGGGATCGCGTGAGTCGTGACGATGTGCTGGCCGCGCTCCAGGATTATGACCGGCTCGGCCCTGAGCAGTTCTTCGCCAGGCACGGCTACGGCCCGAGCCGCAGCTATGAGCTGATCTGGAACGAGCGCCATTACCCGCACAAGGCAATCCTCGGCACTGCCTACGAGCTTGCTACCGGGCAGCGGCTTGCCCCTGGCGACTTCGAGGGCGGCAAGGCTGGCGCCGTGCGAGTGCTCGGCAAGATGGGGTTCGTCGTCCAGCCGCTGTGACGGCGTGCCGCCGGCCGGCCCCGGCGCGCCAACGTATGGTGATGAGGCGCGGCACGGAAGCACTGACCGCTGGAAGCGGGTCCGATGATCGACCATGTCTATCTTCCGGGAGTAAGCACGCCCTGGCTGAGCAAGTGCTCCCGGCAGGCGGCTCGGAGATCAGCTTGTCCCAGCCGGGCTAGCTGATCCACTCCCATCAGGCTGAGAGAGAAGGACCCTCATGGCACGACGCGTGCAAGTGGTCGGGCTCGGCGGCTCGCTCCGGAAGGAGTCGACCAGCCGCACGGCCTTGCAGACCGCTCTGGATGGCGCCGCCGCCGACGGTGCCGATACCGAGCTGATCTGGGTACGCGACCTGGACCTTCCGCTGTACAGCGCGGAGCATGCGCCGCCGCCTGCGGCGCTCAGGTTCGCCGACGCAGTGCACGCCTGTGACGCGCTGATCTGGTCGACGCCGACCTACCACGGATCGGTCAGCGGGTCGTTCAAGAACGCGCTCGACTGGCTGATCCTGCTGGCCGAGCGCGAGCCGGCCTACCTGTCCAACAAGCCGATCGGCCTGATCACCACCGCGGGCGGCGTGCAGGGCCTGCAGGCGGTGAACACCATGGACTTCATCGCCAGGTCGTTGCGCGGGTGGAGCGTGCCGCTGGTGCTGCCGGTACCGCAGTCGTGGCAGTCGTTCGACCCTGACGGCCACCTCAAGGATGAGGCCATCGCAGCCCAGCTGCGCAAACTCGGCGCCGAAGTCGTCCGCGCCGCTCGCCAGTTCCAGGCAGCCGGAACCTGCGACTACGCCTAGCGGCAGGCCGCGCAGTCCCGGCCCGCCAAGGCTGCCGCGGCGCGCCTGGTCGCTCGCTGGGCGGTCGTTAGGCTGGCCGGAGGCTGCCACGCAGGCAGCCTCGATCGGAGGCCACAGCATGCGCGCGGTCATGATGACGGCGGTCGGCGGACCCGACGTCCTGCAGGTCGCCGAGGTACCGGAGCCTGAGATCGCCGGCGATCACGACGTCCTGGTCCGGCTGCGGGCTGCCGGGATCAACCCGGTGGACTACAAGCTGCGCGCGCAGGGAATCATCAGCGGCTCCCTGCCTGCCGTGCTCGGCTGGGACGGCGCCGGGATCGTGGCGGCCGCCGGATCCTCGGTGAGCCGGTTCAGGCCGGGTGACGAGGTCTACTTCTGCGATGGCGGGTTCGGCCCCACTCCCGGCACGTATCAGGACGCCAAGGTGATCGACGAGCGGTACCTGGCGCGCAAGCCGGCCCGGCTGTCGTTCGCCGAGGCAGCGGCGGCCCCGCTGGTCACGATCACCGCATGGGAGGCGCTGCACGGGCGCGCCAGGGTCAGTCGGGGACAGTTCGTGCTGGTGCAGGCCGGCGCGGGCGGCGTCGGCCACATGTCGGTGCAAATCGCCCGGCTGGCCGGCGCCCGGGTTGCGACCACCGTGAGCCAGGGGCCGAAGCAGGACCTGGCCACCTCGCTTGGCGCCGAACTGTGCATCGACTACCGGCGCGCGGACGTGCAGGCCGAGACGGCTGCCTGGACCGGCAACCGGGGCGCCGACGTGGTGCACGACACCGTCGGCGGCAACACGTTCCTTTCCTGCTTCCAGCTGGTGCGCCCCTACGGCGACCTGGTCTCCAACGTCGAGAGCTCATGGTCACCGGAGGCCGTCACCGTCATGCAGCAGCACAACCTGCGGGTGTCGTTCACCTGGATGCCGGCGCCGTCGGTGTACGGCTGGCCGGACCAGCGCGAGCGCCAGCGAGCCATCCTCGAGCAGGCAGCCGGGCACTTCGAGGCCGGCGACCTGCGCGTGCACGTCGGCGCGACGTTCCCGCTCGAACGGGCCGCTGACGCCCACCGCGCGCTGGAAGCAGGCCAGGTCATCGGCAAGGTCGTGCTCACCATGGGATAGCGGCACGCGATCACCTGGCCGGGAGCCGGCCTCGGCAGCGATCGGAACGGGCCAAAAATCCTCGGCGACGGCTCGACATTTGGCTGCCGCACGGCCAGGATTTCGGTAGCCCAGATCACCAAGACGCTGAGGACCGGCTGCTGCCTCACGCCGCGGCGCTTGCTGAACCCGGAGGTGATCTCATGAACGGCGCGCATCGGCGAGTTGGTCAGGCGGGGACGGCGGTCCTGGCCGCGTTTGTCATGGTGCTCGCGCTGGCCGCCGCGACCTGGCTGGCCAGGCCGGCGCTGGCAGCCGCGCAGCGCCAGCACGGATCGTGGAGCAGCCAGCAGACGGTCCCGAAGGCCGACACTGCCAGCTCCCCGGCTGCCTTCGCATCCGGCCACACGCTTTACGTGGCATACGTGACGTCCAAGCACGGCATCGACTACGTCGAGCACACCACGAAATGGTCCTCGAAGGCCAGCAAGGTCTCCGGCAAGGGAGTGCATCCCAAGACGACCTCGGCTCCGGCCATCATCGTCTACGCCGGTCACCTGTACGTCTTCTGGGTGAATGCAGCCGACCAGCTCAGTTATACCGACCGGGTCGGGAAGAAGTGGCAGCGGACGCAGACCGTGAGCGGCACCTGGGGCACCGCCGAGTCGACCGCGAGCCCGTCGCTCGCCGTCGCCCAGTCGGCGCTGTGGGCGGTGTGGAAGGGTCACTCCACGACCAACATCTACTACTCCGAGCTCACCGGCACGGGCTGGAGCGCACAGCAAGTGGCGGTCAGCAGCGCGACGAGCTTGAGCCCGACGGTGGCATCCACCGGGCTGCCAGCGGCACCGATCGCGATCGCCTGGACCACCTCGGGCGACGCGATCGACTACGGCATCTTGGGGTTCCTCGGCTTCCAGACCATCGGTGCCGTTCCGCAGGCCGGCACCAACGCCGCGCCCGCGCTGGACTTCATGCCCGCCGCACCTGGCGAGACCATGTACCTGGCCTGGAAGGGCACCAGCACGGACCGGGTGTTCTTCGACGAGGTCGCGGACTTCAGCTCGTCAACCTTCGGTACCGGCACCTGGACCGGTCAGGCCGCCCTGCCGGCCGCCCTGACCAGCACCGGACCGGTGATCACCAACGCCAGCTCGGGCACCACCCTGGATGCGCTGTACAAGGGGCACAGCACCGACGAAATCTGGTACGAGCACGCCACCACTCCGACGTCGTAACCAGCGGAAGCCGCACGGTTCGGGGGTGCGACGGCTGCTGTGCGCCGTGCGTTAATTTCTTCATCTTTTGTTGGTAGCTGCCGGATCCCGCGCACTTGTAGCATTCCTGCGACCTCGTACTTGCTGGCGCATGTGAGATTGGCCGGGGGGCTGCCATGTACCCGGGAGCCGACGGGATCCTCGCCACCCTGAATTCGGTGATCAACAGCAACGGCTTGCTGAGCGCGCTGCTCGTGACGCTGGTCGCCGCGCTCATCGGATGGGGGATCAGCGCGCTCCGCAGGCGCCATCAGCGAGCACGGCACCCGGCGCGTTTCCGGGTTGGCGTCGCCGCGACCATGGTCCTGATCCTGGTCTGCGGGGTGGCGGGCGGCGTGGCGCTGGCGAACCGCGCGCTGACTCCGGCGCCGGCTTGTGCACCGGGAAAGATCTACTTCGACGGGTCAACCGCGTTCGCGCCGATCATGAATGAGGTCGCGACCGAGTACCAGCAAGACTGCCCGCAGGCGCAGATCGCCATTCACGCGGTCGGCAGCGCCGACGGCCTGGCAGACCTGGCGCACAGCACGAAGACGCCAGTGGTCGCGATGTCCGACGGCCTGCCGCAACAACTGCCAGGCCCTCAATATGTGGGCCGTGCGGTGGGCGTCATCATCTTTGCCGTGGTCGGGAACCGGGTGTCGCTGCCACTGCATCTGTTCACCGCGGGGCCAGGCGGCGGGATGAGCACCGGGCAGATTGCCCGGGTCTTCGAGCACCCAGGCTCGGGGAGCATCAAGTTCGTGCCGGTTGGCCGCAGTCAAGGCTCTGGCACCAGGACCGAGTTCTCCCGCGATGTGCTACACGGCCAGTACGCCTCTGCCGGATCTTGCCCGCGGCCGCGCGGCGTCTGCGACGAGCCGAACACCCTGGACCTGCTCACCTACGTGAATGCCACCAAGCATGCGATCGGCTACGCCGAGGCCGACGCGCTGCCCTTCTTCCCGTCCGTCGCGGCAATCCCGATCAGCGTTCGCGGCGTCGGCTACGAGCCGACCCGCGGCAACACCCTGAACGGCGACTATCCGTTCTACGCCACCGAGTACCTGTATACGAACGGCGCCCCGCACGGCCTGGCGGCCGACATCATCAACTTCCTGGCCAGCAAGGCCGTCGCGGCCCAGCTCAGCGACACCTCGTTCATCAGCTGCGCCGACCTCGGCAGTTCGCACCTGACCAGCGGGTGCCCGGCGGGCTAGCCCCAGGCTGGCCGGCCCGGCCGACCCCCGGCTACCAGATGCGGACCCGCGCCGCGGGCTCGAGCCACAGCTCATCGGCCGCGGTCACGGCAAACGCGGCGTAGAACTCGTCGAGGTTCCGCACGACCTGGTTGCAACGGAACTCGGCTGGCGCATGCGGGTCGATGGCGAGGCGCCTGATGACCTCCGCCTCCCTGAGCTTGTATTGCCAGGCACGTGCCCAGGCCAGGAAGAAGCGCTGGACGCCGGTCAGGCCGTCGACGACCTGTGTCTGCTCGCCGTTCAGCGACAGCAGATAGGCCTTCCAGGCCACGCCAAGGCCGCCGAGGTCACCGATGTTCTCCCCGATCGTCAGCGCCCCGTTCACATGCTGGTCAGGAGCCTGCTTCGGGGCCAGCCCGTTGTACTGCCCGATCAGCGACCGGGTCCTGGCTTCGAACGCTCGCCGGTCGGCCGGGCTCCACCAGTCGGTGAGCCTGCCGTCGCCGTCGTACTTGGAACCCTGGTCGTCGAAGCCGTGCCCGATCTCGTGGCCGATGATCGCGCCGATCGCGCCGTAGTTGGCGGCATCGTCGCGGCCGGGATCGAAGAACGGGTCCTGCAAGATCGCGGCCGGGAACACGATCTCGTTCAGGCCGGGGTTGTAGTAGGCGTTCACCGTCTGCGGGGTCATGTGCCACTCGTCGCGGTCGATCGGCTTCCCGATCTTGTTCAGCTCGCGCTGGAACTCGAAGGCATGTGCGGCCCGCACGTTGCCAAGCAGATCCGCCGGGTCGATCTGCAGGCTGGAATAGTCACGCCAGCTGGCCGGGTAGCCGATCTTGGGCGTGAACTTCCCCAGCTTCTCCAGCGCCCGCCTGCGGGTGTCCGCGCCCATCCAGTCAAGCTGCTCGATGCTCTGCCGGTAGGCCTCGAGCAGGTTGGCTACCAGCAGGTCCATGCGCTCCTTGGCCTCGGGCCGGAAGTGCCGGCCGACATAGGCCCGGCCGACGGCCTCGCCCATCGCCTCCTCGGCCAGCGAGACACCGCGCTTCCAGCGCTCGCGCAGTTGCGGCGTACCGCTCAGCGTGCGGCCGTAGAAGTCGAAATTCTCCTGCACGAACGCGTCGGACAGGTACCCGGCGGCGCTGTGGATCACCTGCCAGCACAGCCAGTCCCGCCAGGCCGGCAGGTGCTCGCCAGTGAGCAACGAGGCCAGCCCGGTGCTGAAGCTCGGCTGGCGCAGCACGATCTCGTCGAAGGCGCCGGCGGGCGGGTCGAGGGCCGCCAGCCAGCCGCGCAGGTCCGGGCCCTCAGCCAGCGCGCTGGCCCAGGTGTACAGGTTGTAGGTCTTCTCGCTGTCGCGGCTCGCGACGTTGTCCCAGTGGTGCCCGGCCACCGCGGTTTCCAGCGCGAACACCCGGCCCGCTGCCGCTGCCGCCTCCGGCAGCCCGGCCAGTTCGAACATGCGCTGCAGATGAGCGACGAACGCGTCCCTGACGCCAGCGAACCGGTCCTCCCTGTAGTAGCTCTCGTCCGGCAGCGAGAGCGCGCCCTGCTCGAAGAAGACCAGGTAGCGCTCCGGGTTGCCAGGGTCAGTGGAGACAAAGAGCCGGTACAGCCCGCCGACTTCGGCTCGCTCAAGCCGTCCGAGCGTTTCCAGCAGTTCCGGAATCGAGCCGACGGCCCGAGCCGCCGCGAGCTGCTCGCTGATCGGCTGCGAGCCGAGGATCTCGGCACGGTCCGCGTCCATGAAGCTGGCGTACAGGTCGCCGAACTTCCGCTCCTCGCTGCCTGCTGGTGCCGACGCGGCCGCTTCCACGATCTCGCGCACCGCGCTCTCGGCCGCTTCGGCCAGAACCAGGAACGAGCCGTAGCCTGACCGGTCGGCAGGGATCTCGGTCCGCGCCAGCCACCTGCCGTTGACGTGCCGGAACAGGTCGTCTTGCGGGCGGATGCCAGGCTCGAGCTCGTCGAGAGGGATACCGGATGGCAGCGTCATGCGGTCCAGCGTAGGACCAGCCGTGGCCAGCACGCCGAGCCGGTCATGCGCTTGCCTCAAGCCGCGCCTGCTGGCCGGCCGACCTGAGCCGGGCAAGTGTGCCGGCGTTCGCAGGAAGGCACGAACGCTCGCTCATGCCAGCAACGCGGCGACCGCCTGCTCGGCCACGGCTCCGGCCGGCAAGGTCACCGGCTGCGCGGGCACGCCGGGCAGGCCGTTCCCTGCGCTGTACCGGGTGATCAGCCTCGGGTCGATGTAGGACGAGCGGGCCACTGCAGGCGTATCGCCCAGCCACTCCGCTACCGCGCGCACCCCCGCGCTGACCGCGTTGCGTGCCGCGCGCTCCGATGCGGGCTGGCCAGCGCCGGCCAGCGCCAGGGCCATCAGCACCGTCGCGTTCCAGGTGCGGAACTCCTTGGCCGTGAAATGGCCACCCGAGCTGTCGGCAATGTAGGCGCTGACGTCGTGTGAGTGCAGCCGATGCCAGGCCGCGCCGCCGTCCTGGAAACAGAACAGCGGCGTCAGCCCGTTGTCCGCGTGCGCGAGCGCGCGGACGGTCGGCAGCACCGCGGCGTCCTCGACGGTGACGATCCGCTGCTTGCCCTCCTTGGCGATGTAGTCGAACACCAGGCCGCCGCGGCGGATGCGCACGTGCTGTTTCTCCAGCGTGGCGGCGCCATAGTGGTGGTCGAGCGCCGCGTACCGCTCGCCGCCGAGCCGGAACAGGCCGAGGTCGATCAGCCGCACGGCACTCGCCGCCACCCGTTCCCGGTCCAGGCCGCGGTGCCGCAGATCGCGCAGCGTGGCCGCGCGCAACCCGGGCAGCGCGGCGGCGAACCGCAGCATGTGCGCGAACTTCTGGTCATCCCGCCGCTCGCGCCACAACTGGTGGTACCGGTACTGAACCCGGCCCCGGCTGTCCACGCCGGTGGCCTGGATATGGCCGACCGGATCGGCCGAGATCCAGACGCCGGTCCAGGCCGGCGGGATGGCAAGCGCCTTGATCCGCGCGAGCGCTGCCAGGTCGGTGAGCACCCCGCCGCCGGCGTCCAGGTACCCGAACCCGGCCTGGTCGGTGACCCTGGTGAAACCCGGACCGCGCGGGTCGCTGCGATGCAGGCCGGGCACCGCCGCTGGCGCCGCAGCACCGGTCATCTGGTCACGACCGGATTCCCGCTGGCCCCGTTCGCCTCCACGTCGCGGGCATACCCGCAAGCTACCAGCAAGGCCTGCACCGGCAGCCACGCGTTCTTGGGCGAGGTCCGGCATCGTGGCCCTCGCCGCTGACGGCCTTGCTCGGCCCTGTCAGACCGCGTCAGCACCGGCGCAGCTGCGCGTCGGCAAGCGTCAGCGGCGGCTCGCCTTGTCCGGCATCGTGCAGCCGGGCGTGCCGCCCCCGCCTCGGATGCACCTGAACGGTCACGATGACGCCGGCGATCAGGCCGATTCCCGCTGCGATCAGGAACGACAGCCGGTAGCCGGCCACCAGCGAGCCGGTCTGGACCGTCCGCGCCGCGGCGGCGGTGGCCAGCACCGCAAGGCCGACCGCGGCTCCGGCCTGCTGGCTTGTGGTGAACAGCGCACCCGCCAGGCCCTGGTCCTCCCGGCGGACGCCGCTAGTGATCGCCACCGATGCCGCGGGCAGGGCCAGGCCGATGCCCAGCGAGGTCAGGATGAGGCCGGGCAGCACGACCTCCGGATAGGTCGCGGTCGGCGACACCTGGGCGAGCACGAGCTGACCGCCGACCAGGCAGGCCAGCCCGGCGAGCAGCAGCTGCCAGGCCGGCAGCCGGGCGAGCAGGCGGCGGGTGCCGACTGTCGACATCGTGACCACGGTCAACGTCGACGGGACCAGCGCGGCACCGGTCAGCAACGGGCTGAAGTGTGCCACATGCTGCAAGAACAGCGAGATGAAGTACACGTAACCCGCCAGGACCGCGCCAATCATCAACATCGCCAGGACCGCTGCGCGCCGCTGCGGCGCCGAGAAGATGGCAAGCGGCAGCATCGGGGCGGCCGTGGTCCGCTCGGCATAGATGAAGATCAGGCCCAGCGCCAGCGCGACGCAGATCGCCGCGACGGCCGCCGGCGAGCCGAACCCGTGCTGCTGGCCGTAGCTGAGCCCGAAGATCAAGCTGGCGAGCGCGGCCGTGATGAGCGCCGCGCCGCGATAGTCAAGCCGGCTGCCTTTCGCCGGAGCCGCGGCCGGCAGCCGCCGGGCAAAGGCGAGCATGACCGCGATGATCGGCGGGTTCACCAGGAAGACCGCGCGCCAGCCAAGGTACTGCGTCAGCAGGCCGCCCGCGATGATTCCGGCGGTGGCGCCGGCCGCTGTCGTCGCTTGCCAGATCGACAGTGCCCGGGTGCGGGCTGGGCCCTCCGGGTTCATCGTGGTCAGCAGCGACAGCGCCGCCGGTGACACCATCGCGCCTGCGGCGCCCTGCGCCAGCCTGGCCGCGATCAACATCAGCGGCCACTGCGCCAGTCCGCTGACGAGCGAGGCAACGCCGAACGCGATCAGGCCGGCCACCAGCAGGCGGCGGCGGCCGAGCAGATCCGCCAGCCTGCCCCCGGCCAGCAGCAACGACCCGAATGTGAGCGCGTAGCCGGTGACGATCCACTGCAGCTGCGCGGCCGGCATGCGCAGTTGCGACTGGATCGTGGGCAGCGCGACGTTGACGATGCTGAAGTCGAGCTGCAGCACAAACTGGGCAGCGCAGATCAGCACCATGCCGCGCCCGGCGGTTGCCGCGGCTGCCGGAACGGCGTCCGCCGCGGCTGCCTTGTTGCCTGGTCGGCGCATTCCTGGCACCTCACTGCTCTCCGGTCCGGTACTGACGGCGCGGCACGCGCACGAAGCGGCACGCTGGCCGGCGAGATACTCGACCGGACCGGCGAGATCGCCCCGCCAGGCACCGACGTCGGCGGCCTCGACCAGGCCTACCTGCCGCCTGCCCTGCTTGACCCGAGCCAGCGCCGCCGATCCGGCTGACCGGCGCGGCCGGAATAGGCTTGAGGGCTCATCGCCGCACTGACTGGGAGCGCCGTGGACCGCGAGGGTATCAGGGTCGTGCCCGAGGCAGTGCCCGACTTCGACCTGCCGAGCGATCAGCCGCCAGGCTCCGCGGCAGCGGCCCAGCCGGCGACAGCGGCCCAGCCGGCGGCAGCGGCCCAGGCGCGGACCGCCGGGCGGCGCGGGACGTTCCGCGCGTTGCGGTCCCGGCCGTTCCGCTTGTACTTCGCGGGTCAGGTGGCCTCAGCCAGCGGAACGTTCGTGCAGCAGACCGCGATCGGCTGGCTGGTCCTGCGGCTCACCGGCTCGGCGGCGGATCTGGGCCTGGTGCTAGCAGCCGGCGGGGTGCCAACGCTGCTGTTCGGCCCGTGGGGCGGGACGATCGCCGACCGAGCCAGCCTGCGCGGGCTGCTGATCGGCACGCAAACCGCCTATGGCGCGCTGGCCGGCCTGCTCTGGCTGCTTGCGGTCACCGGGAAGGCGTCCGTCGCCGCGATCATCGCGATCAGCGTGGCCGGCGGCGTGGTGCAGATCGCCGACTCCCCCGCCCGGCAGGCATTCATCGGCTCCCTGGTGCAGCCGCAGGACCTATCAAGCGCGGTTGCCGTGAACGGCGTCGTGATGAACAGCGCCAGGGTGGTCGGCCCCGCTATCGCCGGCGTGCTGATCGTGACGATCGGCACGACGCCGTGCTTCGGGCTGAACGCGCTGTCCTATCTCGCGGTGATCGCCGCGCTGATCGTGCTGCGCCCGCTGCGGGGCAGGACGCGGCATGCCAGCACGGCCGGCGGCGTGCGCCAGGGCCTGCGGTACGCGGCAAGCCGCCAGCAGCTGTGGCTGCCGCTGGTCATGATGGCGCTGGTCGGGCTGCTGGCGTTCAACTTCCCTGTCATCTTGCCGGTGCTGGCCAGCCGCACGCTGCACGGGAACGGCGGGACCTACGGGCTGCTGCTGACGATGCTCAGCATCGGCTCGGTCAGCGGCTCGCTCGGCGTTGGCCTGATCCGCCATCCACGCCGCCAGTACCTGATGATCGCCGCGCTGGCCTTCGGCGTCATGCTCGCCGCGACCGCGGGAGCGCCAGATGTCGTCATCGCGTGCCTGACGCTGCTGGCCACCGGCGCGGCAGGCTTCACGTTCGTCACCTTGTGCTCCACCACGCTGCAGCTGCACTCGTCCACGGCCTACCGCGGCCGGATCATGGCGCTGTGGGTGTATGTCTACCTCGGCACCACGCCGGTCGGCAGCATCATCACCGGCTCCATCATCTCCGCCGCCGGCGCCCGCGTCGCTCTGCTGGTCGGCACCGCAGCGTGCCTGGTCGCGGCCGCCATCGCCGCACGGGTGCACACCCCGCCGCATATCGACGCAACCCTTACCGATCTGGCCGGCCGCTAGCCGGCTCAGGGAGCCGCCATCATGTCCAGGTCCATCGCGGTCTTCGGAGCCGGGCCTGGCCTCGGCCAGGCCGTCGCCCGCCGCTACGCCAGCGAGGGCTATGCCGTCGTGCTCGTCGCCCGGCGGCGGGAACCGCTCGACCGGCTGGCCGGTGACCTGGCCGGCCAGGGCAAGACCGCGCACGTCATCAGCGCCGACCTGGCCGAGCCAGCCTCGGTCCCCGCGCTGGCGCGGCAGGTCCTTGCCAAGGTCGGCCACCTCGATGCGCTCTATTACGCACCGACCCCGGACGGCGGGTTCGTTCCGGCGGCTGACCTGACTGCCGAGCGCGCCAGCACGTACCTGCCGCTCGTCTTCTACACGATGGTCGAGCTTGTGCAGCAGTTCCTGCCTGGCATGCTCAGGCACGGCGACGGCGCCATCCTCACCGCGCAGGGCGCGAGCACTCCGCGGGGGCTGCCGAACATGAGCGGCCCAGGCCCGGCGCAGGCCGCCCAGCGCAACTACCTGCAATCGCTGCATGCCGAGGTGGCCGGCCACGGCATCTACGTCGGCATGCTGTACATCGGCGCCGTCATCGAGAACAGCGCGTTCCACCGCTGGACCAGCACACCAGGCGGCAGCACCAGGCAGTGGGGGCCGACCGTCAATCCGAGCCACCTCGCGGGCCTGCTCTGGAACATGCACGCCGCGCGGGACCCGATGGAGGCCAGCTACCCCGGCGACGGGCCGAGCTAGCCGCCGTCGCTGATCAATGCTGCCGCCGCTGCCGGACCGACGACCAGACCGTGCAGGTCGCCGCCCACCTCGAGGCGGCCCGACTGCTCGATCCCGCCGATCTTCGCCGGCTCGAAGCCGGCCGTCCTGATCAGCCGCTCGGCTTCCTCGCCGGCCCGGTCGCCGGCCGCCGCGTAGAACAGGACCGCAGGCTCCGGTGACCGGTTGCCCGCCGACTCGAGGACGCCGGCCGGCAGGGTTCCGAAGGCCATGGCCAGCCGCGCACCGGGCGGCAGCCACCCGGCGACAACCTGGCCAGACGATTGCCCCGGCGGCAGCAGGTTGACGATGTTGCCGTCCGCGTCAGTGCTGACCGGGTTGCTCGGCACCACCACGACCAGGCCGGCCAGCGGCTCGGCGATCTGCTCGATGACGCTGTTCAGCACGGTGAACCGCAGCGCCAGCACGACGGCGCCGGCGCCGCGCAACGCGTCCAGGTTGTCAGCGGCGACCACGGCTGCCCCGCCGAGACCGGCGGCAAGCGCTCCCGCCGACCCGGCATCGGCGCTGGACAGCCGCAGGTGCTCACCGCCCGAGGCGAGCCGGCGGGCGATGGCCGATCCGAGCCCGCCGGTGCCGATGATCGCGGTGGTCCCGCCGGTCACTCGGAGTCGCCGGCCCGCGTGCTCGGCGGCCAGTGTCGCGGATACCAGTCGCCCTCCGGGTCGGTTGTCTGCCCCACCTCGATCAGATGACCGTCGGGATCGCGGATGTAGCAGCGCTTTTCGTACTGATGCTGTTTCGGCGGCGTCAGGAACTGCGCGCCCCGTGCGCTCCACTCGGCGTACAGGGCGTCGATGTCTCGCACTCGGATATTGAGGAAGCTGCTGACCAGGTCGGGATCGCGGGGCGCCTCCAGGGTGACCGACGGCTTGTCATCGGTAGGGCCTCCGCCGACATTGATGATGATCCAGCTGTTGGCCAGTTCGACATAGGTCACGTCCCCGGAGAACACCACCCTGCCGCCGAGCACCTCGGAGTAGAAGCGCCGGGAGCGCTCGACGTCGTCCGACACGATGAAATGGGCCAGCACAATTCCCTCCGGCCGCGGCGGGAGCTCAGCCATCCGGTACCTCCACGAGTTCGATCCTGGCTACACGATCGCGATCGGATTCACCGGCGAACCGGTCCCGCCGGCCAGCCGCAGCGGGGCTATCACGCAAAAGAAGGACCAGCGCCCGGCCTCCTCGCAGAGCGGGACAAGGTCCTCGAAATGCAGGTAGTCAAGCAGATGCAGGCCCAGCGCGTTGATCGCCAGCACGTGCACCGGATGGCTGACCCCCTCAGCCGCGCTCGGCGAGACGTCACTGTTGCTGTCACTGCCAAGCACCGCGACCTGGCGCCCGGCCACGAACTCCAGCGCGTCCGGGTGCAGCCCAGCGCGCGTGCTGGCGGCGTCCCAAGGGCCGAGCTCCCGGCGGCGCCGGCGGTGCCCGACCCTGACGAACAGCAGGTCGCCAGGCCCGACGGCGACCTGCTGGGCCGCGGCAGCCTGCGCCAGGTCCGCCGCGGTCACCAGGTCACCTGGCTCGAGCCAGGCAACGCCGCGAAGCCGCGGTATGTCGAGCAGCACACCGCGCCCGGCGATCCCGTTGCCCGCCACGTTGTCGATGGACAGTTCGGCCGCGCCAAGCCTGGTGACCGTCGCCGCCGGGACGCCGTTGTAGAGCGTCTTGCGGTACATGACGTGGCACAGGGCGTCGATGTGGCTGTCGGCGTCGCCGTGCACGTTTCCGCCCACCCAGTCTTGCGCGAACGTCAGCCCGTCCGCGTCGGCCTGGTCTCCCATCTGCCCTTTCATGTCGTGGATGGCAGGCTCGGGCTGGTCGGGCGTCAGGTGCGTCTCGATCGGCGCCGCCAGGCTGACCGTCCGGCCCAGCCTGATCTCGCCGGCCGCGGCTCGCACCCGGCCGGCGGTCAGGTAGTTGAGCGCACCGCGGCGGTCGGCCGGACCCCATCGCGGCAGCTGCTGCAGCCGGTCGTACATGGCCCTGAAGTCCGCCTCGTTGACTGCAGGCGTGGCAGAGCTGGCCGTCATGACGGACTCCCTACGCTTCGTGCCAGTAACCGGACGCATGCCGGGCGCGGGCCCTGAGCCGGGCTCCACTCCCCCGACTTCCCACGCTGTGACGAACCCAAACAGGCTTCGCGCCGGGCACGGCACTGGCGGCGGCGCGCGCCACCTGGACACGCCCGGCGCTATCCCAGCTGGTCGCGGCGGCGTGTCAGGTAAGCGGTCTCGGCGGTGTTGCCGGCCAGCTCGATGGCCTTGTCGTAGGCCGCGCGCGCCTGCTGGCCGCGGCCGAGCCGGCGCAGCAGGTCGGCGCGGGTCACGTGGTAGGGGTGGTAGCCGGCCAGGCTCTGCGCGAGACGGTCGACGGCCGCCAGCGCTACTTCAGGGCCGTCAAGCTCGGCGACCGCGATGGCCCGGTTGAGTGCGATGACCGGCGAGGAATCGAGCAGCACGAGCTGGTCGTAGAGCGCGACGACCTGCGACCAGTCCGTGTCGCGCGGATCGCGGGCGGAGGTGTGCACGGCGCTGATCGCCGCCAGGATCTGGTACCGGCCAGGCGCCACCCCGGCGGCCGCCGCAGCCAGCCGCTCGCGCACCAGCCGGTGGCCTTCGGCGATCAGTGCCGCGTCCCAGGCCCCGCGGTCCTGCTCGTCGAGCCTGACCAGCTCGCCGCTCGCCGAGACCCGTACCGCGCGGCGTGCCTCGGTCAGCAGCATCAGCGCCAGCAAGCCCGCCACCTCACCGTCGTCAGGCATCAGGGCACGGATCAGCCGGGTCAGCCGGATCGCCTCAGCGGTCAGGTCGTGACGCACCGGATCGGGGCCGGCGCCGGTCGCCAGGTACCCCTCGTTGAATACGAGGTACAGGACGGCGAGTACGCCGGAGACTCGGGCCGGCAGATCCTCGGCCGACGGCACCCGGTACGGGATGCGGGCCGCCTTGATCTTGACCTTCGCGCGGGTGATCCGCTTCTCCATCGCGGTCTCCTGCACCAGGAAGGCGCGGGAGATCTCCGGCACGGTCAGACCGCCGACCATGCGCAGCGTCAGTGCCACCCTGGCCTCCATCGAGAGCGCCGGGTGGCAGCAGGTGAAGATCAGCCGGAGCCGGCCGTCATCGATGGCGTCGGCAGGCTCAGCCGGGTCGTCGTCGTACAACAACCGTGCCTCCTGCTGCTTGTCGTCGCGCTTGTGCTCGCGGCGGATCCGGTCGATGGCCTTGCGGTTGGCCGTGGTGGTCAGCCAGCCGCCGGGATTCGGCGGTACGCCGTCGGCCGGCCACCGCTCGACCGCGGTCGCGAACGCCTCGGCTGCCGCTTCCTCGGCGATGTCGAGATCACCGAAACGCCTGGTCAAGGAGGCGACCACCCGCGCCCACTCGTCCCGATGGGCCCGGCTGATCGCCTCCCGCGGGTCGACGCTGTTCACCTGAGCGGCCGGACCTCGACCTTCCGGTTGCAGGCCCTTGACCCCTCGGTGGCGAGCCTGAGCGCCACGTCGAGGTCGGCAGCCTCGATGATCCAGAAGCCGGCCAGGTACTCCTTCGACTCCAGGAAGGGCCCGTCGGTGATGATCGACTGCCCGCCCCGGTTGTCGATGACGGTGGCCGAGCCCGGCGGCGCCAGGCCGCCGGCGAAGACCCAGTGACCTTCGGAGTTGAGCCGGTCGTTGAACACGTCGATGGCCGCCATCTCGTCCGGGGTTGCCAGTCCGGCACCCGCGGCGATCACGGAAATCAGGTACATCATCTCGGATCATCTCCTGTGGTCAGGGCGCCCCTGCCGGGCGGCCGCTCACCCCTGCTACGAACACCTCAGTCCCGATCGGACACCACCGCGCGGCTTTCTTCTGAGAACTTTCCGCTCCGCCGGCCTGGCGGCCGTCCGGCTCGCCGGAGCCATCGGTCAGCGCCGGTCAGCTCAGCGACGCGCTCGCTGCCCTGAGCTCTGCCAGGGCGGCGGCCGTGTAGGGCGCAAGTCCGCCCTCGGCGTCGTGCTCGGCCGCCAGCCAGGCGGAGTAGCCACGCTTGAACGCCAGCACGCCCAGCTCGCTCGCCAGCTGCGCGATCGGGTCGGGCACGCCGCGTGCCTGCAGCGCGCTGGTCATGGCCGCGGCCATGCCGACGCTCTTGAGCGCGTCCCGCTCCTGCAGCTCGGCACTGGCCGCGATCGCCGCCTTGAGGCGGGGACCGAGCTCGCGGTTCAGCTGGCCCATCGCGTCCGACGCCCGGCCGAGCCCGGCCGCGACCGCGTCCAGCGGGCCTGCGGTCCGCGGTGCCTCGGCGATCCCCTCGGCCAGCAGCCGGCTCAGCACCTGCTGGCCCGCCACCAGGAGCTCGCGCTTGTCAGGGAAATGCCGGAAGAAGGTGCTCTTGGTGACCCCGGCGCGGTCGGCGATCTGGGCGACCGTCGTGGCGTCGTACCCCTGCTCGGTGAACAGGTCCACGGCGGCCACCACCATCCGCTCCCGCGCGCCAGGTTCCCATCGGGCCACCAGGCCATCCTAGGTGATGCGACCTTTGTCCCGTCGCGCTGTTATAGTGATGGGACAAAGCTCCCATCACTGTCAGGAGAACCTCATGCGGGTCTTCATCACCGGCGGCACCGGCCTGATCGGTTCTGCAGTCGTCGCCGAGCTGCTCGGTCATGGCCATGCTGTGCTGGCCCTCGCCCGCTCCGATTCGTCAGCGACGGCGCTGCAGCAGGCAGGCGCCGGGGTGGTGCGCGGCGACCTCGCCGATCTGGGCGCGCTCAGGGCCGGGGCCGGGCAGGCTGACGCGGTGATCCACCTGGCGTTCGCCAACGACTTCAGCAGCCCCGCCGCGCTCGCTGCCGCCGTCGCTGAGGAGGGCGCCGGGCTGGCCGCGGTTGGCGAGGAACTGGCCGGCAGCGACCGTGCGCTCGTCACGGTCTCTGGCACGCCGTACGTGCCAGGCCGTGCCGCCACCGAGGCCGACCCGCTGCCCGCCGACGGGCCGGTAGCGGGTCGCAGCCGTTCCGTCATGGCGGTGCTGGACCTGGCCGCCCGCGGAGTCAGGAGCGCCGCCGTCCGGCTGCCCCGCACGGTGCATCGCGACGGCAGGGGCGGCTTCGCCGGCCTGCTGACCGAGATGGCGCGCCGCAGCGGAGTGTCGGCCTATCCGGCCGACGGCGCCCAGCGCTGGCCCGCCGTGCACGCGCTCGACGCGGCCGTGCTGTTCCGGCTGGTGCTGGAGCAGGCAGCGGCCGGAACCGCGTGGCACGCGGTGAGCGACGAGGGTGACGCGGTGCGCGAGATCGGCACCGTCATCGGCAGCCGGCTTGGGCTGCCGGTCGAAGCGGTGCCGCCGGAGCACTTCGGCCCGCTCGGCCCGATCTTCGCCAGAGACCAGCCCGCGTCGAGCGCCTACACCAGGCAGGCTCTCGGCTGGCAGCCAAGTCACCAGAGCCTGCTGCAGGACCTGCAGAACATCGAGCCCTGATCGGCAGCGGCCGGCGGCCGGCCCGGTCTCGCTGACCTGAGCGTTCGCTGAACGGCCGCGGGCCTGCTCGCGCCTAGATGCTGCTCTGAGCTTGCCTTCAGGGGACGCTGCGGCGCGTGCCGGACAGTGGCCAGGTATGCGGCGGAGGCGGACAGCCAGACAGCCGGGAGGGCGGCCGACATGACCATCAGGGTGCTTGGCAGAGCAGTACGCGAGCCGGCGGCGCGTTCGTCCGCGGGCATCGCGCTCGACGCATCGGGACCAGCCAGGCTGGCGGGCAAGCGCGTGCAACTAGGCCTCGCGGCGGCGCTGCTGGTTGCCGTCACGGCGAGCGCGGCCGTGGTGTACCTGGCCGGCCCTGGCGTGGTCACCGCGGCCTGGCTGGCCGTCGGGCCGCTGGTTGCGTCGCTCGCGCTGCCACCGCGGGTCACCGCGATGGTGGCCGGCTGGACGGTGGCGCTGGGCGCCGGCCTCGCCCTGAGCCAGCCGGGACCGGCGCAGCCAGCCGTTGCCCATCTGAGCGTGCTCGTCCTGCTGGCCGCGTTCGCGGTGGCCAACGCCGCGCTGCGCACCGCGGCGCAACGGCGGCTCAGCCAGGTCAGGGCCGTGGCCAGGGTGGCGCAAAGCGCCCTGCTGCGTGAGGTCCCGGCCACGGTCAGCACCGGGCGGCTTGCCTCCCGGTACGTCTCGGCATCGGCGGAGGCCCGGGTAGGCGGCGACGTGCTTGAGGTTGTCCCCGACCGGGTGCACCCGCGCTGGCTCATCGGGGACACCCGCGGCAAGGGCCTGCCTGCGGTGCGCCTGGCCAGCGTCGCGATGACAAGCTTCCGCGACGCCTGTGCCCAGCCGGACCTGTCGCTGCCCGAGGTTGCCTGGGTGGTGGACAGGTCGGTCACCCGCGCCGCCGGGGACGAGGACTTCGTGACCGCGGTGTTCGCCGAACTCGACCCGGACGGCTGGCTGCAGCTGGTGACCTGCGGGCACCCGCCGCCGTTGCGGCTTTCGGCAGACGGCACCATGCGGGCGCTGACGCCGCGCGCGTACTCGACGCCGCTCGGCCTGCACCCAGACATCCAGTCGGCCACGTTCCTGGTCAGCGCGGGCGACCGGCTGCTGTTCTATACCGACGGCCTGCTTGAGGCCAGGGACCGGGCAGGCAGGTACTTCAGGCTGGAAGACTGCCTCGACACGCTGCGCCACCCGGACCTGCAGGCCGCCGTGGACGGGCTGCTCGACCGGCTGCTCGCGCATGCCGGGGGCAAGCTCGGCGACGATGTCGCCCTGCTGCTGCTCGAGGCCACCGTGCCGCCCGCCGGGTCCGGCCTGGATCAGCCCGTTGTGACGGCGCCCGGCCAGCACGCCCTGACCGGGCGCGGGCCGCTGGCGATCGCCAGTGCCGGGCCGGCGGTCAGGCGCTAGCCGCCCACGTACTGGCCGGTGCAGATGTTGATGTAGACATGCGGGTTGAACGTCTGGCCGTGCTGCGGGAAGTACCACTCGATGGCCTGATAGACCAGCTGCCCGCGGCACTCACCCAGGTCGAAGGCGACCACGGTGGCTGGCGCCTTGCGCCCGGCGGCGACGGTCGTGGTCACGTACAACCCGGTCCCGGAGCCGATGGCCTGGCGGCCGCCCCACGATCGCCATCTGACGTTTGCGACGTACCCGGTCGGATCGCCGCCGTTGAAGATGGTCGAAGGACGCGGCTGGCCGTAGCCAAGCTGATTCTGGCCCCAGGTCAGGCCGAGCAGCGGCTCCGCGATCCGGCTCTCCCCGGTCCCCACGTAGCGATGCGTGCAGGTGTTGACGTAGTTCGACGGGCTGAAGGCCTGGCCGTATTCCGGGAAGTACCACTCGACGGCCTGGTAGACCCGCTTTCCCTGGCAGGTTCCCAGGTCGAACGCGACCACCCGGGCCCTGGCAGGGTGCCCGCCGGCGAAGTCAGACGGCGCGTACTCGGCTGAGCCCTCGCTGGTTGCCCGCGGGGCGCCCCACGATTGCCAGTGCAAGCCGTCGACAGAGGTCGGGCCGCCGTCGCCGAGGATGAGCCTGCTTGGCCGGCGCAGGCCGAACCCCTGCTGGAAAGGGTCGGACGATACCAGGCCGAGCAACGCCCCGGAATCCGCGCGGGCGCCACCATGGGCGGCGGCCGAATGATGGCTGACCACCACCGCGGTCACGACCGCGCCGACGGTGACGACGGCGGCTGCGGC
>JASHQL010000400.1 GCA_030039155.1 Streptosporangiaceae bacterium
GAAGGCGGGGCTGTTCTCGTCGACCGAGCTCGGGATGGAGAATCCGCCGTTCGGGCTCGGGTCGGGGAAATCCGGCTCCCCGTGCGCGCGCATGCAAGCGGCGTACTTGAGCTGCTCGGCCTGGACTCTTGCCGCCCCGGCCGGCGTCACCGGGCTCGCGTCGGCATACTTCCGGCAGGCTCGCTCGGCCGCGGCGATGATCGGCGAGTTGGGGTTGAAGCTGTTGCCCAGGTAGGTCATGGTGCCCGGCGAATTGCTGCCGCTGCTGGTGGTGCCGGGAGCAGGCGGATCAGCGAACCCGGTCACCCCGTGCGCGCGCATGCAGCGCGCGAACTCAAGCAGCCGCACCGTCAGGCTGTGCGAGCGTTGCGAACTGCCGCCAAAGCCGGTCGCGCCGGTGGCTCCTGACGGCGCCGACGTGCCTGGTGATGAGCCCGGCGAGCCGGCCTGCGGCGACCCGCCGCCCGCGCAACCCGCCACCGCGAAGGCCACGGCGGCGGCGACGGCCATCAGCACTGGCGCTCTGGTGTTCTTCATGATGCTGCCCTGACCTTCTGCGCCAGCCCGGCCGAGGTGCGCCGCAGCAGCAGCCAGAGCGGGACGCGGCGGAACCCTGCGGGCACCGGCACGGCCAGCTTGGCCAGGCTCTGGGCGGTCAGCGGGAGCCAGCTGATCGTGGCTGTCTGGCTGAGGATGTGGTTGCCGGTAGCTGACCGGGCGGTCACCCGCACCGGCAGGTAGCTGCCAGGGCTGACCCAGATGGTTTCCGAGATCGGGCTGCCTGGCCTGCTGGTCAGCTTGATCGCATTGACCCCGCCGGTGCGTTGCCGGCCAGCCACCACCAGGGCACCGCAGGAGATCGCGGCGCGCAGGTCCCTGGCCACGGTGGCCGGCCGCGAACTCGCCGCCATGCCGGCAGCCGGCAGCCAGGGCTGGAACAGCAACGGGAACGCGGCTGCCGGCTGCCCGCAGCCGCGCGGGCCGAGGGTCCTGGCCGGGACGGCGCGTACCTGGTGCCGGGCCCAGGCCCGTGCCCGGTAGCTGACCAGGGTGAAGGTAGCCGGGGACCGGAAGCCCTCGGCATAGTCAGGACGCCCGCCAGGCCAGTCAGTGACCAGGCGCCACCGGTTGCCGTACGACCACTCCTTGGACACCAACGTGCCAGCGGCGCCGCTGCTGGTGACCGTCATCTGCGCGAGCTGCCCTGGCTCGGCAGCGGTCAGCGCCCGGTCGACGCGCCGCACCAGGTCAACTGTCTTGATGGCACCGCCGTCGGGCCGGCTGCCAGGCGCTCCGGTGGCCGCCAGGGCCACCGCGACTACCACGGCGAGTACCGCCGCGACCCCGCCCGCCAGGCCGAAGCCAAGCCGGCGGCGGCGCTGCCAGGCCCGGCGGCCAGGCCCGGCCGCCAGGCCTGGCCGCCTGGCGGTCAGGTCCTGCACCAGCGCCGGCCCGGCCAGCAGCGCTTCCTTGCCCGCCGGGATGTCGAGCAGCTGTCCGACCGCGGCCGTCCCGGCCTGCCAGGTCCCGGCCAGCCTGGCATCCAGTTCGGCGTTGCCGCTGTCGCCAGGACCGCGCCCAGGCGGGAACATCCACCTCACTGCGAGCCCCTTCCGCCGAGCCCGAGCCGCTTCGCCAGGCTCCGCCTCGCGTAGTACCGGCTCTGCTTCACCGCGGCCGTCGACAGCCCGAGGGCGTCCGCGATCTCGGCGTCCGCAAACCCGGCCAGCGTCCACGTCATGACCTGCCGCTGCTTCGGCGGCAGCCCACGCAGCTGGGTCATGACCGCGAGCTGCTCCGCCCGCAGCTCGGCAGCGAGCGCGGCGGACAGCTCGTCTGGCCGGTCGGGAACGACCTCGACGGGTACCTCACGGCGCACCGCCTCGCACCTGGCCAGCGCCTCGCGCTGGGCCACCCGGTACAGCCAGGCCCTCGGGTTGCGGAGCGTGGGCCATCTCGGCAGCGCCTTCTCGAACGCGGACTGCGCCACATCGGCGGCGGCGTGCACGTCCAGGCCGGTGCCGACCGTCACGAACAGCACAAGGCGCGGCATCTCCCGCTCGTAGAAGACGCCGATCTCGGCCGGATTCACCAGGTCCGGCCCCGCCTCGGCGGCCGGTGCGCGCGCACCGTCACCGAGCAGCACCATGGTCTCCCGCCACCGGCTCCGTCCCTTCGCGAGTGCCGTCCCCGCGGCGACGGCACTCCTAAGAGGCTAAGCAGGCCAGGAAGGTAACGCCCAACGCGAAACTCAGCTCGTCAGGGCACCAGGATGGCGCGGCCGCGCACCCGGCCTGCGTCCAGGTCGGCGAACGCCTCGGGCGCGGCGGCCAGCGGGTAGGTCCTGGTGTGCAGGGTGACCTTGCCGTCCTGGGCCAGCACCATCAGCTCGGCAAGCTCGTTGTAGGTGCCCACGATGTTGCCGACGATGTTGCGCTCGGTGGAGATGATGTCCAGGGTCGGCACCTGCACGGTCCCGCCGTAGCCGATCACGAAATACGACCCGGCCCTGCCGGTCATCGCCCAGCCATCGTGCTCGGCGCCCTGCTCGGCCACGAAGTCGAGCACCACCTCGGCCCCGGCGCCGCCGGTCAGCTCCGCCACCGCCGCGAGCTGGCCGCCGTCGGCCAGCACGGTGTGCTGCGCGCCGAGCTGCCCGGCGAGCTTGAGCGCGTCCGGGTTCCGGTCCACCACGATGATCTTCGCGGCGGTCAGCGCGGCAAGGCACTGGATGCCGATGTGGCCGAGCCCGCCGGCCCCGATCACGACGCAGCTGGTGCCTGGGTACAGCAGCGGGATGGCCTTGCGCACCGCGTGATAGGCGGTGATGCCCGCGTCCGCGAGCGCGGCGACGTCCTGCGGCCTGGTCTGCGGGTCCAGCTTCACGCAGGCACGCGCCGAGGTCAGCAGGTACTCGGCCATCCCGCCGTCACCGGACAGGCCGGGAAAGCTGCTGGCGCTGCAGTGCATGTCCTGGCCCGCGCGGCAGGCACGGCACAGCCCGCAGGTCGGCGTCGGATGCAAGATCACCGTGTCGCCGACCTCGACGCTGCTGACCGCCGAGCCGACGGCGTGCACCCAGCCCGCGTTCTCATGCCCGAGCACGTACGGCAGCGGAGTGCCCATCGCGGCGTCCCACTGGCCCTCGATGATGTGCAGGTCGGTCCGGCAGACGCCAGCGCCGCCAATCCGGACGATGACGTCCAGCGGGCCGCCGAGCTGCGGCTCCGGCACGTCATCGAGCACCGGCTGCTGGTGGAACTCGTGCAGCCTGACCGCTTTCATGAACCGTCCTCCTCGCCGGGTGCTTGCAGGTGGTAGCGCTGCCGCAGCATGCCGCGGCAGATTCCGCCGTTCGCCTCGATGCTGATCCTGGTAGTGCGGGCACGGCGCAGGTGCAGCGGCAGCGCGTCGGCGCTGACCGGCGCGCCGGTCTGCGGGTCGATGAGCAGCGGCGCGTCCTGGCCGGCCGGCAGGCCAAGCTCGGCTCGCCGCTGCCGGAGCCGGTCAAGCTCCGCCGAAGGCGGCAGGTCCGCGATCGTGAGCGCGAGCAGGGTGGCCGGGTCGGCGGCTGCCGCCAGCAGCGGCCTGCAGACCTGGTCGGTGCCGGCCAGCACGGCCTTGCGCAGGAACGCCGTGCGTAGTTCGTGCAGCTCACCGACGGCCTCGCCGTCGAAGGTGCCGGCGAACCCCGCATGCGCGGCGACGCCGCCGTTGATCGCGTCGGCGGCGAAGTGATCTTCAAGCAAGATCCGCGTGCTGTGCACGCCCGGCAGGGCCGACACCGCGTCATAGGCGTCGGCCACCATCAGGTAGGCGAAGTTCGGCGCGCAGAAGTAGGTCGGCAGCCGCAGCGCCACCTCGGCGTCGCCGCCGGCCGAGACGGTGCACGAGGCGACGAAGCCGAGCGAGGTGATGGGCTCGTCCAGCTCGGGATCGCGCACCGTCTGCAGCGCGCACAGCAGCTGATGCTGCGTGGTCATGCTCCGGCTACCGGCTCGGCCAGCCGGTACTCGGCCGGCACCTCGATGTCATACAGCCTGGCCGCGTTCAGCCCGAAGATCTTCTTCTTGCCCGCAGTGCTGAGCCGCGGGTAGTCGGAGAACTCCTCGGTGTCCGGCATCTGCCAGGCAGCCAAGCCCTCCACCTGCCACTGCGGTTCCCAGATGGCGTAGTCGCTGCCGAACAGCATCTTGTCTTCGCCCACCCAGAACAGCAGTTCGCCCATCACCTTGGCGAAGAACCTCGGCCGCGCGTGCATGAGCCCGCCGAGCACCACGGCGAGCCCCGCGTACACGTTGGGTTCCTGCGTCGCCATGAAGCAGAAGTCCTCGATCCTGGGCAGCCCGACGTGCTCGACGATGAAGTTCAGGCCGGGGAAGTCGGTGGCGGCGTGGTCCACGTCGGACACGTCGAACGCGTCCTTGTCCAGCGGCCAGATCGTCGGGCCCTTGTGCACGTGGATGTTCTTGACGCCGAGTTCCTGGCAGGCGTCAAGGAAGCGGTAGGCGGCCGGGTCGGTGAGCTTCCAGCCGCGCGACCCGGCGTTCCACTCGGCCGTGTAGAGCTTGCAGCCCTTCGAGCCGTAGCGTGCCACGTTGGCCTTCAGCGTCTTCAGGCCCTCGTCGCCGTCCCGCGGATCCCACCTGGTATTGACCAGGAACTTGCCTGGGTGCCGCTCGGCCATGCTGGCGTTGCGCTGCGTTGTGTTGAAGCCCTCCTTGTACCACTCGAGCAGGTAGGTGGACTGGAGCAGTGCCACGTCCACGTGCCCTGCGTCGAACAGGTCGTGCATCAGGTCGTCTTCTGAGTACTTCTGGAACTTGTCAAGCGGCCAGTGCGTCTCCGGCGGTCCGAGCCCCATGTACGCGTGGAAGCATTCGATCCAGCCCTTGGCGAACTGCTCCGCGCCAGGCACCCAGTTGTCCGGTGCCGCGTTCCAGTAGTGGGTGTGGCCGTCGACCACGAAGTACTTCTCTCCGTCGTGTTCGTACACCGCGCCTCCCTCGGAGCCTTCCGGTACTTCGAGGCTAGGCGCGGACGCCGGCCCGGTGAAGGGCCGCGCGCTGTGTCACTGCTTGACCTGTGCTGAACGGGCGTGGTTGGGTTTCGGCCATGGGAGGGGAGCCCGGACTTCAGGTTGCGCTGCGGTGATCGCGGGCGTTCTGTTCGTGGTGCTCGCAGCCGCCCTGTGCATCGCTGCCCTGCTCGGCATCTTCGGCGTGACCCACCTGTACCTGTCCGGCGCCGCGGCGATCGAGCACGACGGCCTGCGGCCAGGCAGCCGGGCGCCTGCCTGGACCCTTGACGACGCGGACGGCGTGCCGCGTAGCTCGCCGCCTGCCCGGCCACTGCAGCTCGTCGTGTTCGCCGACCACTCGCTGAAGTCGTTCCCTTCGGTCGCCGACGGGATGCGCGCGCTGGCCGGCGACGAGCAGGTCGAGGTGGTGCTGCTGCTGCGGCAGCCGAGCAGCGCGGCCGTGCCGGTGCTGCGCGGCCTCGGCCTCGACCACGTCGCGGCGGTCACCGGCTCGGCCGCGCTGTACGCCGACTACAACGTGCGGGTCGGGCCGTTCGCCATCTTCGTCGACTCGGCCGGCCTGGTGCGCTCGTCCAGCCTGGTCAACTACGACTGGCAGCTGGCCAAGCTGCGGCAGCTTGCCGCGCTGCAGCCGGAGCCTGCCGGGCAGGCACCCGGCCAGCTCCGCCGCGCGGCGCGCCAGCCGCGGACGGCGGTGTAGGCCATGACCGCGCTGATCCTCGGCTGCAAGGCGGGCATCGCCGTGCTGCTGCTGGTAGCAGGCGCGGCCAAGCTCGCGGACCTGGCCGGGTTCGGCTCGGCGGTCAGGCT
>JASHQL010000401.1 GCA_030039155.1 Streptosporangiaceae bacterium
GATGACCTTCCTGGCCGCGGTCAGGCCGCGGGCGACTAGGCGAAGCACGTCGAGTTCGCGCGTAGTTAGGCCCTTGAGCTGGTCTGGCTGCAACGCTGGCGGCCGGACCGCGTGGGCGAACCTGCCGATCAGGCGCCTGGTGATGACGGGGTCGATGAGGGCGTTGCCGGCCGCGACGCTGCGCACCGCCCCGATCAGCTCGTCCGGCGGCGCGTCCTTGAGCAGGAACCCGCTGGCGCCCATCCGCAGCGCCTGGTAGACGTACTCGTCGGCGTCGAACGTGGTGAGGATCAGCACCCGGCTCTCGCAGCTGCCGATGACCTGCCTGGCCGCGGTCAGGCCGTCCATGTTCGGCATCCGGATGTCCATCAGCACCACGTCCGGCGCGAGCGCCTGCACCTGCGCGATCGCCGCTGCGCCGTCGGCGGCCTCGCCCACCACGGCGATGTCAGGCTCGGCCGCCAGGATCACCCGGAACCCGGCCCGGACCAGCCGCTGGTCGTCGGCGATCAGCACCGAGATGATGTTGGCGGCGGTCAGCCCGGCCGCCGTTGAGGTGCTGGTCACCGGCACCGCCCGCCCGTCCCTCAGGTTCCGGATTTTGATGGTAACGGCTGGCGCGATGGCCCGCCTCCCTCCTCAGGCGGATGCGGCTGCCGCGATGCCGGCCGCCGGCATGACGACCGGCCGCATCCCCCCGACGTAGCGTTGCGGCACGTCAAATGGCGTTGTTGCCGGGACTAGCCCGGCCAGGGCGGCCAGACGACAATGAGTCGTCGGTGGAGGGGAGCTTCCGTGACCGGGACAACTGCGATCAGCTGGCTGTGGCGCCCAGTCGGGAACTGGCGCGACATCGGCTGGGGTGACCTCATCGTTGCCGCGCTGCTCAGCAGCTGGGCGATCACCCTCGTCCTCGGGGTGTTCCCCGGCTCCCAGGACCATGCTGGCGTGGCGGCGGCCATCGGCGTGCTGGCGATGACCGTGCCGGTTGCCTGGCAGCGGCGTGCACCGCTGGCCGCCGCTGCCGTGCTCGCGGCCGGCGCCGTGCTGAACGAGCTGGCGCTCGGCCACATCGTGCGCTGCGGCCCTTGCCTGCCTGCCGTCCTGCTGGTCGCCTTCTTCGCCGGCACCAGGCTGAGCAAGGCCAGGCTGGCCGCCGCCGCGGCGCTGTGCATGCTGAACGTCGGCCTGCAGGCCGCCTACGACCCGAAGCTCGGGCCCGGCCTTGGCTTCCTGTACGTCGGGCTGCCCGTGGTCGCGCTGGCCTGCGGGGCCGGCTGGCTGGTGCACCAGCGCAGCCAGGCCGCAGCAGCGCTGCGGGCACGCAACGCCGAGCTGCGCGCGCAGCGCGAGCAGACGGCCCAGCTTGCAGTTGTCGCCGACCGGGCCAGGGTGGCGAGCGAGCTGAGCGACTTCGTCCGCGACCGGATCTCGGTGATCGGCGAGGCCGCGACGGTCGGGCGGGAGTCGATAACCGCGGACCCGGCGCTCGCCCAGGACGCCCTGGAACGGGTCGGGACCAGTGGCAGGGAGACGCTTGCGCAAATGCGCGAGGTGGTGGGCAACCTGCGGGACGAGCGGCTCACCGGCCCGCAGCCGGTACTTGCCGACCTGGCGAGCCTGCTGGAGCGAGCGACCACGGCGGACGCGCGGCTGCAGGTCACCGGCAGCCCGCGCGCGCTGCCGGCCGGGCTCGAGCTGTCCGCCTACCGGATCGTCGAGCACCTGCTCGAGGCGCTCGAGGACGCGCCGGCTGCCCGCATCGACGTGCGGCTGTCGTTCGGCGAGGACGCGCTGGAGCTGCACGTCTCCGGCCCGGCGGGCAGGCAGCCCGGTGCCGCGTTCGCGACGGCGCGCGAGCGTGCGGCGCTGCTCGGCGGCACGATGAACGTGCAGGCCGGCGCCGACCGGTGCACCGCGCTGGTCCGGCTGCCGCTTGCCCCAGGCTATGCGAGCGCGTGACCGGCTCGCCCGACTCACCGGGGGGATCCCCGGCGGCCGTCCCCCGATGGCAGCACTGCTGGAGAGCTGGCGTGCCGATGCGATCCTGGCTGCGGGGCTCGCCATCGGCACGCCGCTGTACCTGGCGGCGCTTGGCCAGCTGCACGGAACGAACGTCATCTACCAGAACGGCTGCGCGACCGGGATCTACGCCTGCCTGATCCCCAGACGTGCCTACCCGCGGCTCGCCGCGCTCGCTGCCGCGTGCTTCCTGGTAGTTGCCTCGCTCGGCAACACCGGGCCGCTGCCGGACGGCCCGACGGCGCTGGTGATCTTGCTGCTCGGCTACACGCTCGGCACCACGGACGGCATCTGGCTATCGGCCGCGGCGCAGCTCTGCCTCGGCCTTGCCACCCAGCGTGCGAGCGGATTCTTCGTGTTCAACCCGTTCATCGTGGTCGGCATCGTCGGGTCATTCGCGCTCGGGCTGGTCGTGCGATCCCGCCGCCGCCTCACCGACCAGCTCGCCGCGCGCAGCAACGAGCTCGAGGCCGAGCGCGAGCGGTTCGCCGCCGAGGCCGTCCGCTATGAGCGGGCCAGGATTGCGCGCGAACTGCACGACATCGTGGGGCACTGCATCAGCGTGATGGTGATCCAGGCGGTGGCCGGCCAGCGGCTCGCTGACCAGGACCCGGCGCTGGCGGCTGAGGCGCTCGACACCATCGCCGAGGTGGTCAGCCAGGCCGAGTCCGAGATCGGCCGGCTGGTCGAGCTGCTCGAACACGAGCACGGGCCGCGCGGCATCGACGGCATCGCCCTGGTCGACGAGCTGGTGGCCAGGGCCGCGGCGGCCGGCCTGATGGTGAACTGCAGATTCAGCGGGTCCGCCGACGGCCTGTCAGGGCCGGCCGGCGAGGCCGCGTACCGGGTGGTCCAGGAGAGCCTGACCAACGCGCTCAAGCACGCGCCAGGCGCGCCGGTCGATGTCGTCATCGCCGAGGCGGGCGGCGCGGTGGAGGTGGCCGTCTCAAACGGGCCGCCGACCGCACCGCCATCCGGGCTGGAGCGGCTCGGGGGTGGCCGCGGGCTGGCCGGGATGCACGAGCGGGTGCGTGCCTGCGGCGGCGAGCTGACGGCGGGCCCGGACGGCGACGGCTGGCGGGTCATGGCACGGCTCCCGCGCACGCGCAGTCAGGCCCAGACGAGCGCGAGCGGCTGAGCTCCGCCCAAACTCTCCCGCTGCAGACGGATACGCGGCGTCCCGCTGCGGACGGACGCCGTCGTCCAAGGTTCCGTCCGCTGCCGGACGCCTTACCAGCTGGCCACGCAGCACGCTAA
>JASHQL010000402.1 GCA_030039155.1 Streptosporangiaceae bacterium
TGCCCGCTGCCGCCCCAGCGCAGCTGGATCAGCTCGGCCGCGATCGCGATCGCGGTCTCCTCTGGCGTGCGCGCACCGAGGTCAAGGCCGATCGGCGAGCGGAGCCTGCCGAGTTCTTCTTCCGACATGCCCACCTCGCGCAGCCTGGCCAGCCGGTCGTCGTGGGTCCGCCTGCTGCCCATCGCGCCGATGTAGGCGGCCGGCCGCCGCAGCGCCACCTCAAGCAGCGGCACGTCGAACTTCGGGTCGTGGGTCAGCACGCAGATCACCGTGCGGTCGTCGGTCTCCAGGCCCGCCAGGTAGCGGTGCGGCCAGTCGGTCACCACCTCGTCGGCATCGGGGAACCTGGATTTCGTGGCGAACACGGGCCTGGCGTCGCACACCGTGACCCGGTAGCCAAGGAACTTCCCGGCCCGCGCGACCGCCGCGGCGAAGTCGATGGCGCCGAACACCAGCATGAGCGGCGGCGGCGCGAACGACTGCACGAACACCGACAGCTCATCCCTCCGCCGCTCGCCATCAGGACCGTAGCGCCTGACCCCGGTGAGGCCTTGCGCCAGCATGCCGCGGGCGTCGTCGTCGACCGCCTGGTCGAGCCGCTGGCCAGAGCCGAGCGTGCCCGCGCCTCGCTGCCCGTTGACGTGCTGGCCGTCGAACTGCCCGTCGCCATGCTGGCCGTCACCATGCTGCCCGTCACCATGCTGCCCCCAGATCAGCCGCCGCGCGCCGACCTGGCCCGGCCCGGCGATCACCGTCGCGACCGCGACCGGCGTGCCAGACCGCACCGCCTCGGCCACCTGCCCGAGTTCGGCGTACCGCTCCCTGCTGGCCGGCTCGACGAAGATGTCGATGATGCCGCCGCAGGTCAGGCCGACGGCGAACGCGTCGTCATCGCTGATGCCGTACCGCTGCAGCACCGGCTTGCCGGTGGCCGCGACCTCGTTCGCCAGCTCGTAGACCGCGCCCTCGACACAGCCGCCCGACACGCTACCGACCACCTCGCCGGCCGGCGACACCGCAAGCGACGCGCCCGGCTCGCGTGGCGCGCTGGAGAACGTCCGGACGACCGTGGCCAGCCCGAACGTCTCGCCCGCCGTCCACCAGCTGGTGATGGAGTCAAGGATGTCCCGCACGCCGCAGTCACCTCGGTAGTTGTGCCACCACTCGTAGCCTACGTGGCGGGCATTCGCCGCCGCGATTGCCGCGATGCCCGCAGCGGTGCTAACGCCGGCCACGGTTCGTTTCTGCCACCAGCCCGGACAACTACCAGAAATTATGGCATTTACCGCACTACCCGGCGGGCTCCCGAGCGCTGATCGACCTGAGCACCAGCGCGGTCTCCAGCGCGGCCACCACCGCGTCCCAGCCCTTGTCCTCGGCGCTGTCGGCTGCGCCGCACCGGTCCCTGGCCTGGTCGATGGTGTCGCAGGTCAGCACGCCGTTGGCGACCGGCGTGCCGGCGTCGAGCGCCACCCTGGACAGGCCGTAGGTCACCGCGCTGCAGACATACTCGAAATGCGGTGTCCCGCCGCGGATTACCGCACCCAGGCAGGTCACCGCGTCGTGCCGCCTGGCCAGCTCGGCGGCCACCACCGGCAGCTCGATCGCGCCAGGTACCCGCACCAGCAGCGGCTCAGGCACGCCGCAGGCGCGGGCCGCGGTGACCGCCCGCGCCACGAGCTGGTCGGTGATCTCGGCGTGCCAGCGGGTGGCCGCGATCGCCAGGCTCAGCCCGGCGGCATCCACGACCTGGCCGTCCGGCCTGCCCTGACCGCTCACCGCACCTCCGCCGCCGGCGTCTCCGAGGGACCCGGCAGGTTCTCGATCTGATGGCCGAGCCGGTCCCGCTTCGCGGTCAGGTAGCGCAGGTTGTGCGGCGTGGCGGCGGTCGGCAGCGGCACCCGCCCTGACACCTCGATGCCGAACCCGGCAAGCCCGGCCACCTTGGCCGGGTTGTTGGTGAGCAGCCGCAGCGACCGCACGCCAAGGTCGGCCAGGATCTGCGCGCCGGTGGAGTACTCGCGGGCGTCGACCGGCAGGCCGAGGTCCAGGTTGGCGTCGACCGTGTCCGCCCCGGCGTCCTGCAGCTGGTAGGCGCGCAGCTTGGACAGCAGCCCGATTCCCCTGCCCTCGTGCCCGCGCAGGTACAGCACGACGCCGCGGCCCTCGGCCGCGATCACCGCCATCGCGGCGTCAAGCTGGGCGCCGCAGTCGCACCGGTCAGACCCGAACACGTCGCCGGTCAGGCATTCGGAGTGCATCCGGACCAGCGGGTGATTGGCGGGGTCAAGGGGGGTCGTCCCACCAGGGCTGTCCTGCTGACCGTCGGCGAGGTCACCGAGCACCAGCGCGAGGTGCTCGGTGCCGTCGACCGAGTTCAGGTAGCCGATCGCGCGCCAGTCGCCGAACCGGTTCGGCACCCTGGTCTCTACCACCCGGCTGACCATCTGCTCGGTCTGCCTGCGGTACTCGATCAGCTGCGCGACCGAGATCAGCACCAGGCCGTGCTCGTCAGCGAATGCGCGCAGCTGCGGCAGCCTGGCCATCGTGCCGTCGTCGTTGACGATCTCGGCCACCACGCCGGCCGGGGTGAGGCCCGCCAGCCTGGCCAGGTCGACGGCCGCCTCGGTGTGCCCGCGGCGGCGCAGCACGCCGCCGGGCGCGTACCTGAGCGGGAAGATGTGCCCGGGCCTGACGATCTCGTACGGCTCGGTGGCGGAGTCGACCAGCGTCCTGATCGTCCTGGCCCGGTCGGCCGCCGAGATCCCGGTGCTGATGCCGTCGCGCGCGTCCACGCTCACCGAGAACGCGGTGCCCATGTGCTCCTGGTTGTCGGCGGTCATCGGCGGTAGCTGCAGCCGGTCCAGGTCCTGGCCGAGCATCGGCACGCAGATCAGCCCGCGCGCGTACCTGATCGTGAAGGCGAGCAGCTCAGGGCTTGCCTTGCTGGCGGCGAACACGATGTCGCCCTCGTTCTCCCTGCTCGCGTCGTCGACCACCACCACGGCCCGGCCGGCCGCGATCTCCTCGATCGCCCGGCCGACTGTGTCCAGCCTGGTGCCGTCCGGCGCAAGCTCCTGGCCGGCCGCGGCGCTCACTGCTGCCTCCCGGCCAGCAGCCGCTCCACGATCTTCGCCAGCAGGTCCACCTCGAGGTTCACGACCTCGCCGACCTGCCTGCTGCCCAGCGTGGTCCGCTGCAGCGTCTCCGGAATCAGGCTGACCTCGAACCAGCAATCCTGGACGGTGCCGATATCGGACACCGTGAGGCTGATCCCGTCGACCGCCACCGAGCCCTTTTCGACCACGTAGCGGGACAGCTCGGCGGGCAGGCTGATCCGCACGACCTGCCAGATGCCGGCCTCCCGCCGGTCGGTGATCACGCCGGTGCCGTCCACGTGGCCCTGCACGATGTGCCCGCCGAGCCGGCCGTCTGGCCGGACCGGGCGCTCCAGGTTGACCTTGGCGCCGGCCGCCAGCGCGCCAAGGCTCGACCGGTCCAGCGTCTCGCCCATCACGTCGGCGGTGAACTGGCCGTCGGCCAGCGACGTCACGGTCAGGCAGACCCCGTTGATGTTGATCGAGTCGCCGTGCGCGGCGTCGGCGGTGACCACTGGCCCGCGTACCGTGATCCTGGCCGAGTTGCCAGTGCGCTCGATGGCGACGACCTCGCCAAGCTCTTCGACGATCCCGGTGTACAAGCTGTCCTCCTCGGTAGCCCGCTGTCCTGCTGCGAGCTCCGGGGGCAGGCGCGGATGCGCCGCTGCGGCCAGGCCGCGCCGCGGTCTCCCGCAGCCGGCGCACGCCGCGCACGTGCTTCCTCCCATCCGGACTTTGACCGTCGGTCCCGGAATTTCACCGGGTCAGCCAGCCGATGGCATCGGCCGGGTCGCGGACTATCACCGCCGGTTCGGAGTTTCACCGACCCCGGAGCACGTTACTTGCCAGAACTAGTGTGCCACAGCCGCTATTCCGGCCGGACTCACCAAAATGTGACGCCAGGCACACCGGCGCCCGCACCCCAGCCCTCGCACCCCAGACCGCGCACGCCAGACGGTGCCGTCGCCTGGCCGCCGCAGCGCCGGCATTTCGCGGTTGTGGCAGGAAAGGTGGGATCTGTGTCATTGCGGCCAGCGGTGCCGTTGCCGAGGATGGGGTCATGCCAGCCAGGCAGGTCCTCATCGTGCTGTTTGACGGCGTACAGAGCCTCGACGTCACCGGGCCGCTCGAGGTGTTCGCGACTGCCGCCGCCCATCACCAGGGCGTGCCGGGCGCAGGCACCCGGCCGTACCAGGTGCGCACCGCGAGCCTGGCCGGCCAGCCGGTCCGCAGTTCCAGTGGCCTCGGCCTGATTCCCGACGGCAGCCTGACCGCGGTACGGCCGGGCACGGTCGACACGCTGATCGTGCCGGGCGGGGCGGGCAGCAGGAGGCCGGATCCGGCCCTGGTCGGCTGGCTGCGCGAGATGGCGCCGGGAACCAGGCGGCTTACCTCGGTGTGCACCGGCGCGTTCCTGCTGGCCGAGGCTGGCCTGCTAGCCGGGCGGCGGTGCACCACGCACTGGGCCTACGGCGAGGCACTGGCCAGGCGGTTCCCCGACGTCCAGGTCGACACGCAGCCGATCTTCGTGCGCGACGGCGGCCTGGCCACCTCGGCCGGCGTGACGGCCGGCATCGACCTGGCGCTCGCGCTGGTCGAGGAGGACATCGGCCGTGACGCGGCACTCGCGGTCGCCCGCGATCTCGTCGTGTACCTGCGCAGGCCAGGTAGCCAGGCCCAGTTCAGCGCCCAGCTGCGGGCGCAGTCGGCGCGGCGGGCGCCGCTGCGCGAGGTGCAGCAGTGGATAACCGAGCATCCGGACTCCGACCTGTCGGTCGAGGCGCTGGCCGCCAGGGCCGGGCTGTCGCCGCGCCACTTCGCCCGCGCGTTCGCCGCCGAGACCGGGGTGTCCCCTGGCAGGCACGTCGCGGCGGTCAGGCTCGAGGCGGCCAGGCGGCTGCTCGAGGACCGGGCCGGGGTCGAGCAGGCAGCCAGGGCCTGCGGCTACGGCACGCCAGAGGCGATGCGCAGGGCGTTCGTCAGGGCGCTCGGCGTCTCGCCGGCCAGCTACCGGCACCGGTTCTGATCACCACCATCCACTCAGGAGCAAGCCGATGCAGATTGCGATCGTGCTCTACGACAGGTTCACCACGCTCGACGCGGTCGGGCCGTACGAGGTGCTCAGCCGGCTGCCAGGCGCGACGGTCACCTTCGCCGCGCGGCAGCGCGGTCCGGTGACCGCCGACACCGGCATGCTCAGCCTGGTCGCCGACGCGGCCATCGACGAGCTGCCAAGCCCGGACATCGTGCTGGTGCCCGGCGGTCCCGGCCAGGAAGAGCAGATGGCCGACGGCCCGCTGCACGAGTGGCTGCGCGCGGCTGACGCGGGCACCAGCTGGACCACCTCGGTCTGCACCGGCTCACTCGTGCTGGCAGCGGCCGGCCTGCTGGCCGGCCGGGCGGCCACCTCGCACTGGCTGGCGGTGCACCGGCTCGCCGACTTCGGCGCCAGGCCGGTCAGGCAGCGGGTGGTCACCGACGGCAAGTACATCACCGCCGCGGGCGTCTCGGCCGGCATCGACATGGCGCTCGAGCTGTCCGGCCGGATCGGCGGCCGGCCTGCCGCCGAGGCAATTCAGCTCATGATCGAATACGACCCGCGGCCGCCGTACCGCGCTGGCTCACCGGACACCGCGCCCGCCGACCTGGTGGCTAAGACCAGGATGGCCAGCAGGCACACGGCGAGCCAGCCGGTCAGCGCGGCCGATTAGCCGGGCGCGCCCGCGGTTACTGGCCCGGCGCCGGGTGCTGGCCGAGCCAGCTTGCCGCGGCGTGGCTGGCGAGCTTGCGCAGCGCCGTCACCGCCGCCGCCGGGTCCTGCGAGCCGAACACCGCCGACCCCGCGACGAACACGTCGGC
>JASHQL010000403.1 GCA_030039155.1 Streptosporangiaceae bacterium
GGATCGGCGCGGGCGCGATCAGGGACGTGGTCTGGGGCAGGCGGGGCGGCAGGTTCGACCCGGCCACGGTCCGCGATGTCGACGTGCCGTTCTTCGACGCGGCTGACGTCAGTCCCGAGCGTGACCAGGCGGCGGATCGGCAGCTTGCCGCGCTGGTCGAGGCGCCGTGGGAGGCGGTGAACCAGGCGGCGGTACATACCTGGTTCCACCGGTATTTCGGTGGCGATCCGGTTCCGCCGTTTGCTAGCGTCCACGACGCCGTGGCTACCTGGCCGGAGTTCGCGACCTGCGTGGCGGTCCGGCTCGGGCCGGGCGGCCTCGAGGTCTGCGCCCCGTACGGCCTGGCCGACCTGCTCGGCGGAGTGTGGCGGACGAACCCGGCCAGGGTCAGCCGCGCCACCGCCGCCGCGCGGCTGGCCAGGCAGCGGGACCGCTGGCCCGGCGTCCGGTTCGTCGAGCCCGCGCAGGAGTGATCGTGGAGCTATCAGCCGCGGATAGGCCGTCAGTTGGCGGCCAGATGTCGGCTGCCGGTGAGGTGTCGGCGGCGGGCGGGGTGTCGGCGGCGGGCCAGCCGCTCGGCCGGTCGGTGGCCGACGAGACGGACCTGGTGCGCCGCGGCTACGACGAGCTCTCCTACCTGTACCGCGCCGACGACGCGCGGCCGGACAAGTACGTGCCGTGGATCGCGGAGCTGATCGCCCGGCTGCCGGCCGGCGGTTCGGTGCTCGACCTCGGCTGCGGCTGCGGCGTCCCGGTCTCCCGTGACCTGGCCGCAGCGGGCTTCGCGGTGACCGGCGCGGACATCAGCGAGGTACAGATATCGCGGGCTCGCAGGCTGGTTCCGGCCGCCTCGTTCATGGTGGCCGACGCGGCGCGGCTGGCGTTCGCCGATTCGTCGTTCGACGCGGTGGCCTGCCTGTACGCGCTCTTCCACCTGCCGCTTGACGCGCAGCCCAGGTTGCTGGCACGGATCGGCCGCTGGCTGCGGCCAGGCGGCTGGCTGCTGACCGTGACCGGGCAGGAGGCCTGGACCGGCGCCGAGACCGGCTGGCTCGGCGGGCAGACGCCGATGTGGTGGAGCCAAGCGGACGCGCCGACCTACCGCGGCTGGATCGAGCAGGCGGGCCTTGCGGTGACCGAGCAGTCGTTCGTGCCTGAGGACGATGGCGGGCATGCGCTCTTCTGGGCTCAGCGGCCCGTTGAACCGGAACGCTGAGGGAAACTTCGGTCAGCAGCGCCAGCGACCGTCCTCGAGATAACCAGCCACTTGCTCGTCGGCTGCCCGTACCGCTGCCCTGACCCGCCGGGCTTGCAGTCCCGGCAGCCGGGCGTCCGCCTCGGCGGCCGTGCACCAGGCCCAGCTCAGCAGCTCATCCTGGTCGAGCCGGATCTGCGCGGCGGCCGCGGCGTGCAGGAACCCGCCGTCGAACATGAAGATCACGCCTTCTGTTCGCTGCGGGCTGGCCGGAACCCAGTCCGCGATCAGCAACCGGCCGGGGGTTACCCGGATGCCGAGCTCTTCGCTGAGCTCGCGGACGGCGGCGTCGTACGGCGACTCGTCGGCCTCGACGCACCCGCCAGGTAGCTCCCAGTAGTCCTTGTAGCTGGGCTCTACCAGCAGCACCCGGCCGGTCGGGTCACGCAGCAGCACGCATGCCGCCATCCGCTTGCGTGGCAGCGCGGCAGCGTGGCCAGCCGGGAGCCCAGGCATGTTCCGCAGGCTAGCCGCCTTGACGCTTCACCACACGCCGGGGATCAGGCGCTTGGTCCGCTGCCGGTAGTCCAGATACGGCTGGCCCATGGCCTGGGTGAGCGCGGCTTCCTCGACGGCGATCCTGCGCAGCGTCGCAGCGACCGGCAGCACGATCATGAGAGCCAGCGCGATCCAGTTGCCGTAGTAGACGCCAGCGCCGACCGCGACGATGAGCAGCCCAGAGTACGAGGGGTGCCGGACGAACCGGTAGGGCCCGTGGTCCACGACCTGCTGGCCGACGTGGACCTCGACCGTGGTCCTGAACGACTTGCCGAGTACCAGCACCGACCAGACCCGCAGCGCGATGCCCGCCCATATCAGCACGAGCCCGCTGGCCAGGTGGCCGTGGCCGAAGTGCAGCGGGCTGGCTGGCCTGATCCGGTCCGAGCTGAGCTGCGCGCCGGCGAAGCCGGCCAGCCAGGCCAGCACGAACAGCGCGCGGGTGCCGCGGTCGGCCGCCGTGCTGCCGGTGCCGCGCAGCCGGTCCCTGATCAGCAGGCCGATCTCGAAGGCGGCCCAGGCAAGCACGGTCACGGCGAACGTCAGGCGCATGCGGTGGTCACCTCCGTGCTGCGTAGGCCTGCCGCCTGATCATCCAGGTTGCCGGCGGTAGCTGTCTATGGTCGGCGTCGGCCGGCTCGCTCGACTGAGCGCCCGGGCAGTTGGTCAAAACTATGTTCGATATAAGAGCGGAATTGTCAGTAGTGCTCGCTAAGCTGGTCGAAGAGCGTGCTGCTGCGACTGGCCCCGCGAGGGAGGTGACCCAGTGGGCGATCAAGATAAGACAGCGCAAGGACCAGCCACCGGGTGCCACCAGCCTGATGGTCGGGCAGCCGGCCAGACAGCCGGGAGCCGGGCAGTCGAGGACCAGGGCATGTCGTGGTCGTGGGGACTTGACCTCAATGCACTCGTTTCCGCGCTCAGCATGCCAGTGCCCTGGCAGGGTGCCCGTC
>JASHQL010000404.1 GCA_030039155.1 Streptosporangiaceae bacterium
CCGCGCAGCCCTTTACGGTGCAGGCGTGATGGCATGCGACGGTTCCGTAGCGGTTCCGCCGATGCCGTTTTCCGGGCGGGCACTGCCGGGAACCAGCCGACCGCAAACTACAGCTCAGCGGTATGCGCGGGGGAGTGCGACTGGTGACAAAACGGGCTACGTCACACCCCGGCCTACAGGCCGACTCGCCCGCCGCCTGAGCTTGACCTGCAGTTCGCGCGGCTCGGTCCGCCACTGCGGCCTAGCTCACTGCGGGTCACCTATCCGCGCACACGCGCAAGCCTGTAATACAGATTGTGATACGCTGAGGCTGTGTCCTCAGCGATCAGTGTTCGGCTCGACCCGGAAGCGATGCAGGCGCTCGCGCAACTGGAAGCCACCGGCGTGAGTAGATCCGAGGCCATCCGGCAAGCGATCGTCGACAGCGCGAATCGTCTGCGCAGCCGGGCGGCGCTTGCAGCCGAAGTTGCGGCTCTCGAGGCCGACGAGGCTGACCGGCTTGAGATGCTTGAGGTGGCGGACTTCATGGAGAGCATGCGTGCTCCGGGGTGACGTCTACGAGTTCCGGCCGCCACGCGGAACGGGTCACGAGCAGCGGGGCCGCCGTTACGGCGTCGTCGTCCAGGCCAATGAGCTGCTACCGAGGTCTGTGGTCCTTGTGGCGCCGACGTCGCTGAGCGCCAGGCCAGCCTCGTTTCGGCCGGAGATCGACGTGCTCGGGTCGACGACCAAGGTGCTCGTCGAACAAGTTGGGGCCGTCGATGCTGGCAGACTCGGCGAGCATGTGGGCCACCTCAGCCCCGAGCAGCAGTGGGGCGTTGACGAAGCCCTGCTGACGGTCTTCGGCCTTCGCTAGCAGTTGCCGAACACAGGCGTCAGCTGAGATCGGCGATGAACTGGCCTAGCAGCTCGGTGAAGGCGCTGGCTGCCTCCTGATGGGCTGTATGGCCTGCGCCGGGAATCAGCTGCACGCGGCCGCGCCACAGGGTCGGGATGCTCAACCTCTGCAGGTAATCCAGGTTGACCAGTTGCTCGCCTTCACCCTGCAGGATCGCCAGCGGGCGCCCTAGGGCGGTCACGATCGCTAGCTCGTCGGTGAACCTGCCCTCACCCACGCTGGCGAACAAGGCTGCTCGCGCGGCACCGTCGGTACGCAGGATGTCGGTGGTGAACTCATCCAGCGGTAGCGCTGATCCGGGGTTGGCGAAGCTCTCCGCGAAGGTACGTGCCATCTCCGGAGTGACATCGGCGGTGAAGCCGATGTTCATGGCCGGGTTGGGCAGGAACGCATCGGCCATCTGGGCCGCAGAAGCGACCGGCGGCGTGCCGAAGATGACGTACCCAGCCGCGTCCGGCATGGCCGGGGCTGCCTCAAGTGCGATGTGGCCGCCTAGGCTCCAGCCCACGATCACCGCATCGGCCGCCCCGCAGGCTTGGGTGAACCCGGCCAGCACCGCGGCGTAACCGGGCAGCGAGTAAGCCGAGTGATCCGCCGCCGGAGCGGACTGCCCGTGCCCTGGCAGGTCGAAGGCCAGGCACCGGAAGCTCCGCCCGAATGGCCCGGTCAGCACCGGGAGCCAGGTACGGGCCGACGACGAGTTACCGTGCACGAATACGACGGTGCGGCCGTCGCCGTCGCTCTCCAGGAACGCGATCTGCGCACCATCAACGGTGATCATCCGCTCGTCCACGTGCCTTACCCTCCCTATCTGCTGCTGATGGATCAATCGGAAGCAGAGACGGCTCTCTCAACCAGTTCCCGCCACCCGTTGCATATCGCTCCACCCGAGGAAGTAGAGTCCCACGCCGGTCGAGACGGCGAAGATGAGATCCGATGAACCTTTTCCCAGGGTAGTAATGCGCGATCCCTGGTCACGAACGAGCGCCGGACCTGCCGACGGGAGCCGAGTCCGCCCGGCTGCTGAAACAACATCCGGCCGTATGCTGGGGTGAACTGCCGGGCACCGGCGGAGACGGCGGGCGGACTGATGAGCAGCAGTGCATTTGTGATCTTCATCATCGTGCCGGCCGCGGCCGTCTACATGATCAGCCTCCGCAACATCCGCCGCAGGCGCAGGTAGCCCTACCCCTCCTGGATCAGATGGGCCGGCGGCTGAGCGAACGTCGTGCCGCAGTCCTTGCCGACTGCCTGAAGGTCGGTGTTGAACGCGGAGGGCGGCGTCGTCTGCCCGCCCTGGGTCGAGCCGGTCGCGATCATGTCGCTGTCGATGCTCAGGTCCGCGAGGTCGTTCTCCAGCTGTCCCGTGGCGTGGATCTTGGTGATCGCGGTCGACAGGGCCTCCAGCGGAGTTTCGTCGGTGCCGGTCTGGCTCTCCGGCGGGGCGTACCCGTCAAGGAACTTCTTGTACGCGGCCGAGAACGCAGAGCACGCGGCGCCGTTGCTCCCGGTTGCGGCGCTTTGGCTTGCGGCAGGGGAGGACTGGCTACCGCCTGAAGCGTTGGGTGACGAGCCGCCCCCGCCGCAGCCGGCCAGCGCCAGGCAGGCACCGGCTGCCAGTGCCACCGCTGCCGCGCTCAGCCCCATGACATGACTCTTCAACGACATTCCCGCCCCTAGTCTCTTGATTGAGGACATGCAAAAGCGACGCTTGCGTCGCGATGGTTGCACCCTCCCCGTTGCTATTCATAAGACGCTTTCCAGTGCGCGGCGGATTACCGGACACCGCACCGGCAGCGCCGGGAACGTCGGTGGCGCTGCCTAGGCTGTGGGGATGGCGAGCTTGTCTGTGCACGACCGAGAGCTGTTCCTGGCCGAGCCGCATGTCGCGGCGTTGTCGGTGTCGGCCGGGCCTGACCGCGGGCCGGTCACGGTGCCGATCTGGTACCAGTACGAACAAGGCGGCGAGGCCTGGGTGCTGACCGAGGCGAAGTCGCGGAAGGCAGGGCTGATCGCGGCGGCCGGGCGCTTCTCGCTGATGGTCGAGACCACAACGCCGAGGATCAGGTACGTGTCGGTGGAGGGGCCGGTATCGCGGACCGTTCCGGGGACCGACGATTTGCTGCTTGAGATCTCTGAGCGCTACCTGCCGCCCGAGCGGGTCCAGGCTTATCTCGACCTCGCCAACTCGCAGTTCGGCGAGCAGATCGCGATCTACCTGCGTCCCGAGCACTGGCTGACCGCCGATCTCGGACCAGGCTGAGCGCCGCGACCGAGCCGAACGCCGCGTGGACGGTGACCACGCGCTCGGATTGCGGCATTATCTGAGAGACATACGGCAGTGCAGCTGACAAAACAGCGTTCGCTCTGGCTGCGCAGGGTGTGGGGGGAGCACGGAGATGGCACAAGCCCGCGCGGAATGGGATGTTGACCGGCGAGCAGTTGCGGCGCTGCACACACTGGTCGACGAGCACGGGCAGGCAGGCCTGTCCAACCCTGACGTCATGTCCGGCCTGCTCAGGGATCTGCTGCCCGATGACCCCCGAGAGGCGACGGTGCTGGTGCAGGCCGCCGGCGCCGGACTGGCGCTGGTGCTCAGGGAGAATCTCGACCAGGGCATCGGCCGGGATGCGGCGCAGGCGATAGCGGCAAGGACGTTAGCCGAGCAGACCGGACTCGGCGCCGATGCGTGCAGCTGGGCGGCCGCGACGATCGCCGAGGTACTGCTTGACCCTCGTGCGATGGTCCCGCAACCGCGGGCAGACCCTGAGCCTGGGCAGCAGGCCGCCGGTCCTACGGACCTGACAGCGGCGCCGCAGGCCGACGCGACGCATCCGCAGGCCGATCCGGTGGTTGCCGCGCTCGGCGAGCTCGTCGCGACGCACGGGCTGGCCGGGCTGTCCGATGCACAGGCCACCGCGAGCCTGCTCAAGGACCTGCTGCCCGATTCGCCCCGGGAAGCCAACATCCTCGTGCTGGCCGCAGAGTCGGGCGTCGCCACCGCGATGATCAGCCAGCTGGAGCACGGCGTCGGCCAGGACGCCGCGGTGTCAGCCGGCGCCGAGATGCTGGCCGATCGGACCGGACTTGGCGCGGAAGCCAGCCGCTGGGCCACCGGCACCGTCGGCCAGGTCATCACCGCGACCCTGACAGGCGCGCCGCTTGGCTCAGCGGCCGCGACAGTCAGCCCGGCCACCACGCAGCCGGAGCCGGTCAGCAGCGCTCACACGGTCAGCGTCGCGGCTTCGGCTGGCACGATCGGCGCTGGCTACCAGCCCGACGCCGCGAAGCCGACCATCGCGAAACCGCCTGGCCGGCGTCCGCCGTGGGCTATCCCGGTAGCCGCGGCCGCTGCTCTCGTCCTCGTCGTTGGCGTGCTGATCTTCTCGCTGAGCGGCAATTCTTCCGCAGCACGACCGACCGGCTTGCAGATAGCCGGTTCGGTGACCAGCAGTTCGATCCCGTTGTCCTGGT
>JASHQL010000405.1 GCA_030039155.1 Streptosporangiaceae bacterium
TGCTCGATGCCAGGTACCTGCCGGTGACGCGGAACATGGAGATCGGCGGCGACTGGTATGACGTGTTCTGGCTGCCCGACCGGCGGCTCGCGGTCACCCTGGGCGACGTCATGGGCAAGGGGCTGCTCGCGGCGGCCGGCATGGGCCGGGTGCGCAACGCGCTGCGCGCTCTCGCCCTCACCGACCCGCGGCCCGCCGCGGTGCTGGCCGGGCTCGACCGGCTCTTCATGACCACCGAGCTGGAAGAGCAGGTCACGACCGTCGCGTACCTGGTGGTTGACCCGAGAACCGGGGACGGCATGGCGGGCAACGCGGGCCACCTGCCGCCGCTGCTGCTGTCCGCTGACGGCCCGCCAAGGCTGGACACCACCGGGGCAGGCACGCCGCTCGGCTGGGCCAGCCCGCGGCAGCAATACGCGTTCCGGCTGCCGCCTGGCAACACCGCGGTGCTGTATTCCGATGGACTGGTGGAGAACCGGCGGCGCGGCCTGGACGCCGGGCTCGACGAGCTGGTGGCCGTCGCGTCCCGTGCGCCACGGGGTTGCGCGGAAGATCCCGCGAGCCTGCTTGGTTACCTGGTTGACCAGATGCTGACCGGCTACGAGCAGGACGACGACGTAACGGTGCTGGTGCTGCACGTGCCGGCGGCCGGGCAGGGCCGGGCGCTCAGGCGGGCTGAATCCGGGCCGGCGAAGAAGGGGAGGGCATGAGGAATACGGGTACGATTCCCCACGCTGCTGTCGGAGCGCCGGGATTGTGCAGGGTGCTGGCTCGCAGCCGTACGACCTACCCGTTGACTGCGCCTATGGTGGTGGACGGAGGAGGCCTGGTGCAGGTTGTGATCTCCAGCAGCCGGTGCCTGGCCGCCAACACGGTCCAGGGACACGGACTCGCGCGGTAGGGTCCATTTCTCGCAATGACGTTTGCCGGAGAGGTGGCAGTGTCGCCTGCTAGTTCGAACAGCCGGGTGCCGGGCGCCTCGGAGCCTGGCCGCGCGCGGTCGGCAACTGCCAAGCAAGGGAAGGGGTGACCGCGGTGGCAGGCTCAGCGAATTCCGCGGCACGCCGGCAGTCCCGGTCGGCGACGCAGCGCGCCAGGGTGCCTGAGCAGCGGGGGAGCGCGGCCGACGGCCGTACCCGCGCCGACACCTCCGCCTCGGTGGCGCTGGCGACCGAGGATGCGGAGGTCCAGGCGGTGCCGAAGGCCAGGCGGGCCGGGCGGCAGCGCAAGGCAGCGGCCACGGCAGACCACGGCACCGGAACTGCGATCGAAGAGGATGCCCCGGCCAGCCGCGGCAGGGCCGCCAGCCAGGGCCGGTCCGGTGGCTCGGCCACCGGTGAGCAGACGAAGCGACCGACACAAGGCTCAGGTAGGGGGACGAATGGTAAGGACGGGCACGACGAGGTGAGTGCCGACGCTGACTTCGCCGGCCAGGCTGCTGGCGGTCTTGACCTCGAGGCCGACCCCGAGCTGGCCGAGGACCTGGAAGGCGAGCCCGACCTGGCCGATGTCGCCTTCCTTGACGCTGATCTTGAGGATCTTGAGGAACTGTCCGCCGACGACATCGACGGCGTGGACATCGACGGCGAGGACATCGACGGCGAGGACGAGATCAGCCTCGACGTCGAGGACAACGCCGTGGCTGGCGACCTGGCAGTCGCCGACGGAGCACCGGCAGCCGCCGGGCAGCCCGGCGAGGACGCCGAGACAGACCAGGCCGCCGCGGCCGCCGCGCCGTCCGGTGATGCAGCCGCCGGGCAGGCCAGCGAGGACAACGAGGACGAGGCCTTCGTCTACGGCGACGACGACGAGGACCTGCCCGCGGCGCAGGTCGCCGTCGCCGGCGCGACCTCGGACCCGGTCAAGGACTACCTGAAGCAGATCGGCAAGGTGCCGCTGCTGAACGCCGAGCAGGAAGTCGAGCTGGCGAAGCGGATCGAGGCCGGCCTGTTCGCCGAGGAGAAGCTGGCCGACGGCGACGGGCTCGGCCTGGACGTCAGGATCGACCTGGAGTGGATCGCCGACGACGGCAGGCGGGCCAAGAACCACCTGCTCGAGGCGAACCTCCGGCTCGTGGTGTCGCTGGCCAAGCGCTACACCGGCCGCGGCATGCTGTTCCTCGACCTGATCCAGGAAGGCAACCTGGGCCTGATCAGAGCTGTAGAGAAGTTCGACTACACCAAGGGCTACAAGTTCTCCACCTACGCCACCTGGTGGATCAGGCAGGCAATCACCAGGGCCATGGCGGACCAGGCGCGGACCATCAGGATCCCGGTGCACATGGTCGAGGTGATCAACAAGCTGGCCAGGGTGCAGCGGCAGATGCTGCAGGACCTGGGCCGGGAGCCGACCCCAGAGGAGCTGGCCGCCGAGCTCGACATGACCCCGGAGAAGGTCATCGAGGTGCAGAAGTACGGCCGCGAGCCGATCTCGCTGCACACCCCGCTCGGCGAGGACGGCGACAGCGAGTTCGGCGACCTGATCGAGGACTCAGAGGCGATCCAGCCTGGCGAGGCGGTCAGCTTCACGCTGCTGCAGGAGCAGCTGCACTCGGTGCTCGACACGCTGTCGGAGCGCGAGGCGGGCGTGGTCAGCATGCGGTTCGGGCTGACCGACGGGCAGCCGAAGACCCTCGATGAGATCGGCAAGGTCTACGGCGTCACCCGCGAGCGGATCAGGCAGATCGAGTCCAAGACCATGTCGAAGCTGCGGCACCCGTCACGTTCCCAGGTGCTCAGGGACTACCTGGACTAGCCCGATTCTCCGCCTTGCCGCCTCGCCCGGCGCCCCATTGCGCCGCGCGGGGCAGCCGGGGCTGTCTGGCTGACGAGGGCTAGGACGCGTCCGCGCCCTGGTCTGACAGCCTGCCGGTCTCGTCGTGGATCTCGACGGCGATCTTCTTCAGGGCATCGGCGTGCTGCCGGTTGTGGTGCGCGCAGAACAGCAGCTCGCCTGAGCCTGGCAGCAGTACCCGGACGTAGGCAGGGGCGCCGCACCGGTCACAAAGATCGAGGGCGGTCAGCGGCCTAGTAGGGGCAATAGCTCCGGTCATGTCGCCTCCTCGCCTCTGGCGACCGCTGGTCCCGGCTGGACCGGCGGGCCGCGTACTTCGTGATCTCCTACCGCATCACAACACCCGGCCGGGTGCTTTGTCATCCCCTCAGGTGGCCAACTACGCCGTGGGCGAACACTTCTGTGGTCACGGGGGTGGCCGGGGAACCCCGGCTGCGTCCCGTCTGCGGGCCCGCCAGCCTGGGCAAACCCGTTTGGTGCGAATGCCCCCAGGTCGGTCGGGTAGCTGAGCGGCGTGGTGGCACCAGTCATTTGGCCAGGACGGCTAATCTGCCCTCAGGCCAGTTCAGTAAACCCCTGACAGGATGCAGGAGCCGCTCGTTGACCCCCGTCAGTACCAAGATGCCCGCATCGCAGCACGGCGTTGCCGACGGCTACACGGCGCGGCACCTCACCGTGCTCGAGGGCCTCGAGGCGGTCCGCAAGCGGCCCGGCATGTACATCGGCTCCACCGACGGCAGGGGCATGCTGCACTGCCTGTGGGAGATCATCGACAATGCCGTCGATGAGGCGCTCACCGGTCATTGCTCGCAGATCATGGTGATCTTGCACGAGGACGGATCGGCCGAGGTGCGCGATAACGGCCGGGGCATCCCGGTCGATATCGAGCCGAGGACCGGTATGTCCGGTATCGAGCTGGTCATGACCAGGCTGCACGCTGGCGGCAAGTTCGGCGGCGGGTCGTACACGGCCTCCGGCGGCCTGCACGGCGTGGGCGCGTCGGTGGTGAACGCGCTGTCCAGCCGGCTCGACATCGAGGTCGACCGAGACGGCTATGCCTGGGGCACCAGCTTCCGCCGCGGCACCCCAGGTGAGTTCTCCGGCGCCGGGCCTGATGCCGGGTTCAAGCCTGGCAGCGGGCTGCGCAAGATCAAGAAGGTGGCCAAGGGCCTGACCGGCACCAGGATCAGGTTCTGGCCGGACCGGCAGGTCTTCGTGCCGGACGCGGTCTGGAGCTTCGGCGCGCTGGCACAGCGGGCCCGGCAGACCGCGTACCTGGTCCCCGAGCTGAGCATCAAGATCATCGATGACCGGCCGCCCGGTGCCGAGCAGGTCCGCCGGGTCGAGCAGGACGAGGCGGCGCCCGACGGCCTGGCGGTGGATGGCATGGCGACCACCGCGGGCCACCAGCACCTGAACGGGGCCGCGGCAAGCCACCCGAGGGAGGCCGAGTTCAGGTTCGCCGGCGGGATCAGCGAGTTCTGCGCGCACCTGTCCAAGGGCGAGCCGGTCACCGACGTGCTCAGGCTGACCGGCTCTGGCCAGTTCACCGAGACAGTGCCGGTGCTCGACGACCGCGGTCACCTGATCCCGACCGACGTCGAGCGCGAGCTTTCCGTCGACGTGGCGCTGCGCTGGGACACCGGGTACGACAGCACCACGATGTCGTTCGTGAACGTCATCGCCACCCCCAAGGGCGGCACCCACGTGGCTGGCTTCGAGCGTGCCATGGTCAAGACGCTGAAGGACCAGTTGCGCGCGGCCAGGATGGTGCGCAACGGCGACGAGGACCCGATCAAGGAAGATGTCCTTGAAGGGCTCACCGCTGTGATCGCGGTCCGGGTACCAGAGCCGCAGTTCGAGGGGCAGACCAAGGAGGTCCTCGGCACTCCGGCAGCGTCCAGGATCGTGGCGCAGGTCGTCGCCACCAAGCTGACCGCCTTCCTCGAGGGCCGGAACAGGGGCACCAAGCAGCAGGCGCGTGCGGTCCTTGACAAGGTGCTCTCGGCGGCCAAGACCAGGATCGCGGCCAGGGAGCACCGGGAGAACCAGCGCAGGAGGTCGGCGATCGCCAACTCCGCGCTGCCGGCCAAGCTGGTGGACTGCCGGTCGTCCGACGACAGGACCGAGCTGTTCATCGTGGAGGGCGACTCCGCGCTCGGCACCGCCAAGCTGGCCAGGGATTCCGAGTTCCAGGCGCTGCTGCCGATCCGGGGCAAGATCCTCAATGTGCAGAAGGCGTCGGTCAGCGACATGCTGAAGAACGCCGAGTGCGCCGCGATCATCCAGGTGATCGGGGCCGGCTCCGGCAACGCGTTCGACCTGGACGCGGCCAGGTACCAGCGGGTGATCTTCATGGCCGACGCCGACGTCGACGGCGCGCACATCAGGACCCTGCTGCTGACGCTGTTCCACCGGTACATGCGGCCGCTGGTGGAGGCCGGCCGGGTGTTCGCCGCGGTGCCGCCGCTGCACCGGATCGAGCTGACCAGCCCGAAGAAGGGCCAGGACCGCTACATCTACACCTACACCGACGCGGAGATGCGCAGGAAGCTGCTCGAGCTCGACCGCAGGAACCAGCGCTATAAGGAGCCGCAGCGGTACAAGGGCCTTGGCGAGATGGATGCAGGCCAGCTCGCGGAGACCACCATGGACCCGCGGCGCCGGACCCTGCGCCGGATCAGGATCGAGGATGCCGCAGCCGCGAACGAGATGTTCGACCTGCTGATGGGCAGCGAGGTGGCGCCGCGCCGGGAGTTCATCGTGACCGGCGCCGCCGAGCTCGACCCGGCGCGCATCGACGTCTAACGGCAAGATCATCCCTGCGCCACGGAGTCCGGGCGTTCTCCCCCGCAGCGAGCACTGACGGCCCGGTGGGCGGCTGGGTTGCCGCCCACCGGCAGGCCGTCAGCCGCTGGTGGGCGGCGATCCGGTCATGTGCGTGCAGTGATGCGTGGACGGCTTCGGTGTGGCCGAGGCCGCCGACGCTGACGCCGACCGCGTGGTCGACGCCGATGAGGTGGTGGCGGTCGACGTGGCGGATCCGGCATGCGTCGCCGATCCGCCCGTACTGGCCAGGGCCACGCCGGTGGCCCCGGCGCCGAGCCCGCCGGCGAGCACCGCTGTGATGATCAGCCGCCTGGCCCTGCTGCCTAGCTGCGTAGCCATAGCTTCCCTCCCTCCGCAAAGGCGGGCGGGCCGCCAACCGGCCCGCGGTGATGTCAGCCTGGGCTGGCAGGCTGGACCGCAGCCGGTGGCCGCGCTCTGGGCCGGCTCTGTAAGTGACAGCGCTCGCTGAGGCGTTTGCAAGGCATGGGGCACCAGCAGGACGAGTTCGCCGACTTCTACCGGGCCAGCAAGGATTCCTGCCTCCGGGCGGTGGCCGCGGTCGTCGGCGACCGCAAGCTGGCCGAGGAACAGGTAGCCGAAGGCTTCACCAGGGCGTGGGCGGCCTGGGCCAAGGTGCGCACGCACCCATGCCCGCGAGCCTGGGTGACCCGGACAGCGCTGAATCTCGGCGTGTCCAGGTGGCGGCGGCTGCGCCGGGAGGTGCCGCTGGCCGACTACGACGCGGCAGCTCCGGCCCGGCAGGCAGACGGCGTCGATCCTGACCTGATCGCGGCACTGCGGCTGCTGCCGGCCCGCCAGCGCGAGGTGCTCGCGCTGCGGATCTTCCTCGACCTGGACACCGAGACCACCGCGAAGGTCATCGGGATCGCTCCGGGAACGGTGATGGCGCACATGTCCCGCGCGATCGCGGCGCTGCGCCGGGATCTTCCATCCGCACAGACGAAGGCAACGGAGGTCAGCCGATGAACGAGCACGACGTGATGACGCAGCTGCGCGAGTCTTTCTCCGGGCTGCACATGGACACGCCGGTAGCGGAAGTCTTCGCCAGGGGCCGGCTGCGCCGGCGGCGGCAGCTCGCCGGGCTGACCGTGGCGACCGCCGCGACCGCGGGTGCCGCGGCGGTGCTCGCGCTGAGCGTTGCCGGGCCAGCGCATACCAGGTCAGCCAACCCGGCGCCACCCGGCCGCGGTTCGGTCAAGCTCGCCGCGTTCTCGGTGGCCAGGGGACCTGGCGGCAGCACGACCCTGATCATGCGCAACGGCCCGAAATACCGGCAGCTTGACCCGGCAGCCGTCCGGCTGGCGCTGGCGCGGCACGGCATACCGGCGCTGGTCACGGTCGGCAGCTTCTGCCGTGCCGCGCACGCCGCGCCGGCCGGCCTGAGCCGGGTCGTGCACCCTGGGGCGCCGGCCGACGGGTCGGACGCGATGGTGATCGACGGCCGGGCAATGCCGCCGGGCACCCGGCTGAGCATCGGCTACTTCCGGGGTGCCGTCAAGATCGCGCTGATCGAGGACACCGGCCGCGTGTCCTGCAGCACTGCCGCGGGTCAGCACGCCGGTGGCAACACCGCGATCCGGGGCGGCTGACCCGTATCCCGGCGAGTCCGCGGGCCGGACGCCTGCGGCATCCGGCTAGGGCGCGGTGCCGCCGACCGCGGCCAGCGGGTGCTTCACCCGCTCGCCAGAGCCGTCCCTGCGGCCGGCGGGCGGCGGCAGGTCAACCGGGGAGCCCGCCTCGGTGGCGCCGCGAGCCGGGGCCGGGCCGGCCCAGGCGAGCACCAGGATGTCCTCGCCCTTGAGGAACCGGTGACAGCGGACCCCGCCGGTCGCCCTGCCCTTGGCCGGGAACTCGGCATACGGCGACACCTTCACGGTCGCGGCCGAGGTGCCGGGCAGCGCGCCCTTCGCGCCCGCCACGGTGACCACCACCGGCTCCGGCCCGGCGGTGCTGCCCTGGGTGGCCGGATCCACCGCGCCGAACCAGACCACGCTGGCCCGCGGCGACAGCCGGACGCCGGCCATCCCGCCCGCCGCCCTGCCCTGCGGCCGCACCGAGCTGGCCGGGAACCTGAGCAGCTGCGCGTCGCTGGTGATGAACACCAGGTCGTAGTCGGCGCTGGCAAGCTGGACCGCGCCGGCCACCCGGTCGCCGTCCTTGAGCGAGATCACCTCGAAGTCCGCGGCGTTCTGCGGGTAGTCGGGCGCCACCCGCTTGACCACGCCCTGCTCGGTGCCGATCGCCAGGCCAGCGCCGGTTGCCTCGGCCGCGACGATGGCGACCACGCTCTCGCCCGGCAACGTGGTGACGAACTCGCTGAGCGGCGCGCCGCCGGACAGCGCCGGCGAGCTGGCACTCGGCGGCAGCGCCGGCAGTTCGAGCACGCTCAGCCTGACCAGCCGGCCGGCCGAGGTCAGCACGCCGACCATGCCGCGCGCGGTGCTGCCGACAGCCGACACGATCACGTCGTGCGCGGCGCGCTGCCCGGCAGACCTGGCGGTACTGACCGGGGGGGACGACCCCCCTGATCCCCCGGCAGCCGCACCGGCCGAGGACGGGGCAGCCGGTGCAGCCCTTCGTTCCCCTTCCGCATCGTCGTCGAGCGGCAGCGACTGCTGGCCTTGCTGCACACCGGCCGCGGTGCGGGCAAGCAGGCCGGCCGAGGACAGCAGCACGGTGCACGGATCGTCGGCTTCCTCGAGCGGCACCGCGGCGGTCCTGGCCGCCCCGGTCGCCTCAAGCAGCACGGTACGGCGCGGGGTGCCGAACTTGTCGCTCACCGCGGCAAGCTCGGCGGCGACCAGCTCGCGCAGCCGCTGCTCGGACTCCAGGATGCCGGTCAGCTCGGCGATCTCGGCCTGCAGCGTGTCCCGCTCCCGGTCAAGCTCCAGCTTGTCGTAGCGGGTCAGCCGGCGCAGCGGGGTGTCCAGGATGTACTGCGCCTGGATCTCGGAGAGGTCGAACACCGACATCAGCCGCTGCTTGGCCGCCGCGGCGTCGTCGCTGGTCCTGATCACCTGGATGACCTCGTCGATGTTCAGCAGCGCGATGATCAGGCCGTCGACCAGGTGCAGCCGGTCGGCGCGCTTGGTCCGCCTGAACTCGGTGCGGCGGCGCACCACCTCGATCCGGTGGTCGACGTAGATCTGCAGCAGCTCGCGCAGGCCGAGCACCTGCGGCTTGCCGTCGACCAGCGCGACGTTGTTGATGCCGAAGGTTTCCTCCATCGGCGTCAGCCGGTACAGCTCGTCGAGCACCGCCTCCGGCACGAACCCGCTGCGCACCTCGATCACCAGGCGCAGCCCGCGGTGCCGGTCGGTCAGGTCCTTCAGGTCGGCGACCCCGTTCAGCTTCCTCGCCTGGACCAGGTCCTTGATCCTGGAGATCACCTTCTCCGGGCCCACGGCGTAGGGCAGCTCGGTGACCACGATGCCGTTCTTGCGCGGCGTGATCTTCTCGATCCTGGCCGCTGCCCTGGTGCGGAAGATGCCGCGGCCGGTCTCGTAGGCCTCCCTGATCCCGTCCAGCCCGACGATCTTGCCGCCGGTCGGCAGGTCGGGACCTGGCACGAACCGCATCAGCGTCTCCAGGTCCGCGTCCGGGTGCTGGATCAGGTGCCTGGCTGCCGCCACGACCTCGCCGAGGTTGTGCGGCGCCATGTTGGTGGCCATCCCCACCGCGATGCCGGACGCGCCATTGACCAGCAGGTTCGGGAACGCGGCCGGCAGCACGTCGGGCTGCACGTCCTGGCCGTCGTAGTTCGGGATGAACTCGACGGTGTCCTCGTCGAGTGAATTCGTCAGCTCCAGCGCCGCGGCCGCGAGCCTGGCCTCGGTGTAGCGCATCGCGGCCGGCGGGTCGTCGCCGCCGAGCGAGCCGAAGTTGCCGTGCCCGTCGATCAGCGGCAGCCGCATCGTCCACGGCTGGGCCATCCGCACCAGCGCGTCGTAGATCGCGCCGTCGCCGTGCGGGTGCAGCCGGCCCATGACCTCGCCGACCACCCTGGCGCACTTCACGTGCGGGCGGTCAGGGCGCAGGCCCATCTCGGCCATCTGGTACAGGATCCGGCGCTGCACCGGCTTGAGCCCGTCGCGCGCGTCCGGCAGCGCGCGCTGGTAGATCACCGAGTAGGCGTACTCGAGGTAGCTGCCCCGCATCTCATCGGTGACGTCGATGTCAACGATGTTCTCTTCGAATTCCTCGTCTGCCGCGGGAGTTGAGGTGGTGCGTCGTGCCATGGGTGTCATTGTGCCGTCTGCCGGCAGGCCTGGCTGCCCGCTGGCGGGCGGCGCGCCGGGCGAACTGCGGCCCCGCCGTTGCGCGGCACGCGCGGAGGGCGAAGAATCGACTGCGAGCCTGGCACGGGGTGGCGTGCGCGCGACGTGCGCGCGGACGCCGGGAAGGCGGGAGCGATGACGGTCTGCCCGAACGGGCACCAGCTGGCGGCCGCTGATCACTATTGCCGGTCCTGCGGCGCGGCGCGGCCGGCCGGCGACTACGAGCCGGCCGGCGAGTTCGCCAGGCCGGCCGCCGAGCGTGCCGCGGACAGTCAGCAGGCCGGCTATCAGGCCGGCGCCTACCGGGCGCCGGCGATCGGCCCGTACGTGCCGGCACAGCGCTTCCACCCGCCCGGCACCAACACGCTGGCGATCGTCTCGCTGGTGCTCGGGCTTGTCTGGTTCTACTGGATTGGCTCGGTGCTCGCCGTAGTCCTCGGCATCATGTCGCTGCGCCAGCTCAGCGAGCGCGACGAGCAGGGCAGGGGCCTGGCGATCGCGGGGATCGTGCTCGGCGCCGGCGGGCTCGTTGCGCTGGTCTTCTTCGGCCTGTTCGCGTTCGCGATGGCGCACGGCCAGCCGGTCGGCCACTACCAGTACCAGTACCAGGGCGGCGTGGCGCCGCAGCCGGGCGGCTGAACCGCGCGGCCTTGCCGCCGGCCTGCCTGCTAGCTGGCGGCGAAGCCGCCGTCGACGTGCAGCACCTCGCCGGTGACGTAGTCGCTGGCCCGGCTCGCCAGGAACACCGCGGCGCCGGCGAAGTCCGCAGGGTGGCCATTTCTGCCGATCATGGTGCGGTCCGCCAGCGCGGCCAGCATGGCCGGATCCGCATTCACCGCCGCGGTCAGCGGGGTGGGCACGAACCCAGGCGAGATCGCGTTGCAGCAGACCCCGTAGCGTGCCCACGCCTCCGACTGTGACCTGGTCAGCGCCGTCAGGCCGGCCTTGGACGCACCGTAGCCGCCGCTGTTGCCGAAGGCGCGGGCTGCCTGCTGCGAGGTCACGTTGATGATCCGGCCGAACCTGGCCGCCGCCATCACCGGGCCGAACCGCTGACCGAGCAGGAACGGCGCGGCCAGGTTGACCGCCATGGTCAGGTCCCAGTCCGCCGTGGTCAGCTCGGCGAGCGGCGGCCTGA
>JASHQL010000406.1 GCA_030039155.1 Streptosporangiaceae bacterium
GAGTACTTCGGCGTGAACAGGACCGCCATGCGCTGCATGGACGTGCTCGAGCGGGTCGGCCAGCTCACCGCGGGCGAGATCGCCGTCGAGACCGGCCTGACCAGCGGCGCCGTCACGGCGCTGCTCGACCGGCTGGAACGCGCCGGATATGTCCGCAGGTTCCGTGACACGGCAGACCGGCGCAGGGTGCTGGTCGAGCTGACCGAGCAGGCCAGGAACGGCGCGGCGGAAATCTACGGGCCGCTGGTCGAGAGCGTGACCGAACTCGGCAGCTACACCGATGACGAACTGCGGCTGATTACCGACTTCCTCGAGCGCGGCAGTGAGCAGCTGATCAAGCATGCCGCGCGGATCGCCGACCTGCGTCGCCGCCGGGACGCAAACCCGCCAGACGGCTAGCCGCGCGGACCTAGGCTGGCAGGGTGTTCAGCCTCTACGACACCAGGTACCGCGAGCAGGTCACGATCTCGCCGGCCCGCAGCGGTCAGCTGCGCATGTACACCTGCGGCCCGACCGTGTACCGGTTCGCGCACGTCGGCAACCTGCGCTCGTACCTGCTGTCGGATCTGATCAGGCGCAACGCAGAGTGGCACGGCCTGGCGGTCACGGTGTGCCAGAACATCACCGACGTCGGGCACCTGGCCGACGACAGCGAGATCGACCCGGCCGGCGAGGACAAGGTGCTGGCCCAGGCCAGAGCCGAGGGCAAGACCGCGCTGGAGATCGCCAGGTTCTACGAAGACGCGTTCCGCGCCGACTGCAACGCGATGAACATCAGGCCGCCCGAGTACTCGCCGCGCGCGTCGGACTCGATCGGGCTGATGATCGACCTGATCGGCAAGCTGATCGACGGCGGGCACGCGTACGTGACCGACGGCGGCTCTGTCTACTTCGACCCGCGGACGTTCGCCGGGTACGGCGAGATTTCCGGCAACAGGCTGGCGGACCTGAAGCCAGGGCACAGGTTCGAGGGCGGGGTCGATCCGGCCAAGCGATTCCACGCGGACTGGGCGCTGTGGAAGGGCGCCCCGGCGCGCCGCGAGCTGACCTGGGAGACGCCCTGGGGTACCGGGTTCCCTGGCTGGCACACCGAGTGCTCCGCGATGTCGCTGCACTACCTCGGCGACGTGATCGACATCCACACCGGCGGTATCGACCTGCGGTTCCCGCATCACGAGGACGAGCGGGCGCAGTCGGACTCGGTGGCCGGGCACGAGGTCGTCAGGCACTGGGTGCACGGCGAGCACGTGCTGTTCGAGGGCAGGAAGATGGCCAAGTCCGCGGGCAACGTGGTGCTGCTGACCGACCTGGCCGAGCGCGGCCTCGACCCGCTGGCGCTGCGGCTGAGCTACCTCGAGCACCGCTACCGGCAGCAGCTCAACCTGAGCTGGCAGACGCTGACCGCGGCCGACCGGACGCTGCGGCGCTGGCGTGCGCAGGTAGCCGACTGGGCCAACCACCCGAGCAGGCCGATGTGCGCGGACTACACGGCCAGGATCACCGGCGCCTTCGATGATGACCTGGACACCCCGGCGGCGCTGCGTGTGCTCAGGGAACTGGAGAAAGACGACACGATCCCGGCCGGCTCGAAGTTCGAGACGTTCGTGGCCATGGACCAGGTCACCGGGCTTGACCTGGCCCGTGACATCGGGCGTACCCCGCCGCCGGCCAAACTGCCGGATCAGGCCGCCGGCCTGCTGGCCGAGCGGGCCGACGCCAGGGCACGCAAGGACTGGGCCGAGTCCGACCGGCTGCGGGATGCGCTGGCCGGGCTCGGCGTAACGGTGACCGACACCGCAGAAGGCCAGGTCTGGGCCCCGGCAGCCGCGAAGGGCTCGGCCGGCGCAACGAATCGCACCGCCGGGGGCTGATTACGCAACAGATCGCCGCCGGTGCGCAGCGACCGCCAGTCCAGGCTGCCTCGGCTGACTCCTACGCTTGATGCGCCTCGATCGGTACCGCCCTGGGGGCGACCCCCGTGGACCCCCCGGTCAAGCAGATGGGAGCCGCCGGATGGCCGACAGCCGCAGCTGCACGCACGCGAGGACCTACCTCATGTGCCCGCCTGAGTACTTCACGGTGGAATATGCCATTAATCCGTGGATGAACCCGGACGAGACGGTGGATACTGCGCTGGCGATGCGGCAATGGCAGCGGCTGCACGACGCCTTTACCGGCCTCGGCCATACCGTGCACACCATCAAGCCCGAGCCCGGCCTGCCGGACATGGTGTTCGCCGCCAACGGGGCGACCGTGATCGACGGCAAGGTGCTCGGCTCGCGGTTCATGTACCAGCAGCGCCAGCCGGAGGCGGCTGCCTACCTGAGCTGGTTCCGGCTGCACGGCTACCAGGTGGTGCGCGAGGCAGGCGCGGTCAACGAGGGCGAGGGCGACATCGTGTTCGCCGGCCGGGTGGTGCTCGCCGGGCACGGATTCCGCACCGGTGAGCTGGCCCAGCACGAGGTAGCCGAGCTGTTCGGCCTGCCGGTGGTCTCGCTGCGGCTGGTCGATCCGCGGTTTTATCACCTGGACACCGCCCTGGTGGTCCTGGATGCTGACACTGCTGCGTACTACCCCGCCGCCTTCGACGATGCCGGCCAGGCCGCGCTCGCCTCGCATTTCGCCGAGCTGATCGAGGTCAAGGACGAGGACGCCGAGGTGCTGGGGCTGAACGCGATCAGCGATGGCCGGCACGTGGTCGTGCCGGAGCAGGCGACGGGCCTGGTGGCGCAGCTGGCTGCGGCCGGGTTCGAGCCGGTCACGGTCGACCTGTCCGAGCTGCTGAAGGCCGGCGGCGGGCCGAAGTGCTGCACCCTTGAGCTCAGGTAGTCGGGAGGCGTGATGGCAGGCGGCATGACATCGGCGGGCGGCGGCTCTGTCAGCAGCGCAGCCAGGCAGCTGCGCGCGCAGGCGGCCGCGCACAGCGCGCACAACTACCACCCGCTGCCGGTGGTGATCTCGCACGCCGAGGGCGCCTGGGTCAGTGACGTGGACGGCCGCAGGTACCTTGACCTGCTTGCCGCGTACTCGGCTATCAACTTCGGCCACCGGCATCCGCGGCTGGTGGCCGCCGCGCAGCGCCAGCTCGAGCGGGTCACCCTGGTCAGCCGGGCGTTCGAGCACGACCAGTTCGGCCCGTTCTGCGCCGAGCTGGCCGCGCTGGCCGGCATGGAGATGGTGCTGCCGATGAACACCGGCGCCGAGGCCGTGGAGACCGCGATCAAGACCGCCCGCAAGTGGGGTTACGAGGTCAAGGGGGTGCCGGACGGCGAGGCCGTGATCGTCACCTTCGACGGCAACTTCCACGGCCGCACGGTGACGATCGTCAGCTTCTCCACCGACCCCGACGCGCGCGCGCACTACGGCCCGTACACGCCGGGATTCCGGACCGTGCCCTACGGCGACCTGGACGCGCTGCGTGACGCCATGGACGAGCGGGTGGTCGGCGTGCTGGTTGAGCC
>JASHQL010000407.1 GCA_030039155.1 Streptosporangiaceae bacterium
TGGTCGAGCGCCGCCGTCAGGTGTGCGTCGGTCACCCTGATCGGCGCCGCATCGTCGGCTGCGGCTTCGCCTTCTTGCTCGGCCGCGATGACCGCGCCGCGGCGCAGCAGTTCCTTGATGAACGACGCCGTCACGCCCTCCGTCCTGGCGACCACGGCGCCGGGATCGGACAGGTCGAGTTCCAGCCGGCCACGGTAGAGCTGCAGCAACCTGGCCCGCGCGTCGGCGTCTGGCACCGGCAGTTCGGCGGCGTGGTCCACCCGCCCTGGCCGCGCCGCCAGCGCCTGCTCGAGCAGGTCGGCCCTGTTGGTGGTGAGCAGGAACGTCACGTCGATGTCGCTCCCGAGGCCGTCCATCTCGTTCAGTAGCTCGAACAGCAGCGAGTTGTTGCCCAGGTGGTGCTCGCGCTCCTCGGCGATCAGGTCCACGTCCTCGACCACCACCACCGACGGCTGCAGCGCCCTGGCCACCGAGCAGGCTGACGCGATCATGCCGAGAGCGTCGCCGGACAGCAGCACCACGGTCACGCCGGGCAGCCTGCCGAGCAGGTAGCGTACGGTGTGGGTCTTGCCGGTGCCCGGCGGTCCGTAGAGCAAGATGCCCCGGCGCAGGTGCTGGCCGCTGGCGCGCAGCCGCCCCGCATACCTGGCCACGCCGAGCACCTGCCGCTCGATGCCATCGAGCACGGCGGCCGGCAGGATCACCCGATCGCGCTCGATCGACGGCCGGTCGATGAAGCTGAGCAGCCCGCTCCTGTCCCGGTCGAAGACTTCGTCGCCGAACGAGATGACGTGGCCGCGGAACACGTTGTGCTGCATGCTGAGCTGGCGGATTTCCTGCACGATCTGGGCTGCGTGGTCCGGCGCGGTCGACACCGCCTCGATGGTCACGTCCTCCTGCATGCCGTGTCGTTCCGGCCCGCGTAGCAGCAGCGCGGACCGGCCCGCCTCGTCCTCGACCAGGTAGATGCCGCACTGCACGCATGACTTGGTCAGCCCGCCTGGGCCTGCGGGCAGCGCGTGGGTCTCCACGCTGCCCACGCCAGGCGCCCACCGCCTGCTGCCCTGCAGCAGGTCAGCGAGCCCGAGATCGCTGTGCCGGTACTGGGTCAGTCCGACGAGCCGGTGCCCGCGGCTGGCCTCGGCGAGCCATGCCTCAAGCCCGGTCTGCACGTTGACCCGGTCATAGGAGGGCCAGGATCCGGACGCCACCGGCAGCTCGGCCGCCTCGCCACCTAGATGTTCCGCGAGCAGCCTGGTCACCGAGGCCTCGTCGGCCCTGGCGGCCGCCACTGTCCGGTTCACGATCCGCCTGGCCAGGCGGCCGACATCGGCAAGCTCTGGCCTCGCGGTATCCGGGCCGCCGGGTCCTGGCGGGGCGAATCTCGCTTGTCCTCCCGGTGCGTGCGCGTACCAACTGCCGCTTGACCTCATGCCCGCAGGATAAGCATCTTTGCGGTGCGCCCGGTCAGTCAGCGAGCCAGGCGCTGCGGTCGTGCGCGAAGTAAACGACCCGAGGGTCGAACTGCTGCAGCGCGTCAATCCAGGCTGGAACACCCGGCAGCGGCTGGCCGTGGCCATCCAGGCCGGCTTGCCAGCAAAGTTGGTCAGCGGCGTACTGCGCAGCGGTGTCGTGGCTCTGCCCGGCCACGATGACCGCGCCGTCTGGCCGGCGCACGATCAGCGACTGGTGCCCGGCGGTGTGCCCTGGCGTGGGCATGAGCAGGACCCCGGGCAGCACCTCCGCCTGGCCGGTCAGCTGCTCGAACTGGCTGCCGTCAAGCAGCTCGGGAAGGGTGTAGTCAGCAGTCTGCCTGGCCGCGCTGAGCTCGGCCGCCTGCACGAACACCGGCACGTTGCCGAGCAACGGGTTTCCGCCGCAGTGGTCGAAGTGCAGATGCGAGTTCGCGACGAACCGCAGGTCACCGATCTGCAGGCCGGCGGCCGCCAGGGCCTGCGGCAGCGGCACCCGGCGGGGCCGGTAGTGCGCGTCGACCTCCGGGTGCGAGCCCATGCCGGTATCGAACAGCAGCTGGCCGGCCGGGTGGCTGACCAGGTAGCCAAGACATGGCTCCACCCTGGCCGCGCCGGTGCCGGTTTCCGCGGCTGGCCGGACGAAGTACCCGAAGTCGACTCGCCGCACGGTGACGCTGGCCATGGCGCCATCGTCTCAGGCCGGCGCCGCGGCTAGGCGGCGACTAGTTCGCTCGGCTGCGCGATCACGTCGACCAGCGCGCCGTTGCGCATCACCGTGATGGCCAGCGGCCGGCCGATCGCGTCGCTGAACATCAGCTTCTGCAGGTCCTGCGCCCTGGCCACCGGGCTGCCGCCCGCGGTGATCAGCAGGTCCCCGGCACGCAGCCCGGCGATGTCGGCGGGCCCCCGCGGCAAGACCTCGGCGACCCGCAGCCCGCTGCGCATGCCGAACCGCTCGCGCAGCGCGGCCGGCAGCGGCGCGGGCACGCTGACGATGCCGAGATAGGCACGGCGGACCCGGCCGTCCCGCATCAGCGCGCCGATAATCCGCCTGGTGGTCTGGTTGATCGGGATGGCGAGCCCGAGGCCGGCCCCGGCGACCGCCGTGTTGATCCCGACCACCCTGGACCTGGAGTCGGCAAGCGCTCCGCCCGAGTTGCCGGGATTGAGCGCAGCGTCGGTCTGGATGACGTCCTCCACCAGCCGGGCCGCCGAGCCGCTGCGGGTCGGCAGCGACCGGCCGAGCGCGCTGACCACGCCGGCCGTGACCGAGCCGGCCAGGCCCAGCGGGCTGCCTACCGCGACGACAAGCTGTCCGACCACCAGGTCATCGGCCTCGCCCAGTTCGGCAGCCGGCGGAGTCTGGCCGTCGGCTCTGATCACCGCCAGGTCGGACAGCGGGTCGGCGCCGACCATGGTGAACGCGGCGGTTGTGCCGTCGGCGAACATCGCGGTGCCGTTCTCGGCCCTGCCGACCACGTGCGCATTGGTGAGCAGGAACCCGTCGGGCGTGTAGACGACGGCCGATCCCATGCTCTCCGCGGCCGCCCGGCCGTGCCTGACCCGCAGGCTGGCGACCCTTGGGGTCAGCTCGGCCGCCAC
>JASHQL010000408.1 GCA_030039155.1 Streptosporangiaceae bacterium
AAGGACGGCGGCAAGAACGGCGGCAAGGACGGCGGAACGACCGGCGGGGGAGCCCGTGGCGGCGGCGGAGCCAACGACGACGGCGCCGCAAGCGGAGCACCGGGCCAGCCGGGCCAGCCAGGCCGGCCGGGCGAGCCGGGCCAGCCAGGCGAGCTAGGTACGACGAAGGTCGGCCAGGGCACAGGCTGGGTGCTGAGAACGCGCGGCCGCCAGATCGCGCTTGCCGCCGCGGCGGTTGGCGTGGTGGCGGCGGCAGGAATCTACGTGCTGGTCGCGCACGGCCACACCAGGCACCAGGCGCAGGAGACCGCGCAGTCCGCGCCGGGCAAGCCCGGCTCGTTCAAGGTCGACTCGATCAGCCCGGTGAGCGGCGAGCGGCGCGCGAACGGCTCGTTCCCCATCACGGTCAGCTTCAACGCCCCGGTCGCGGCGAACACACCGCAGCCGCAGCTCAAGCCGGCCGTTCCCGGCAACTGGAGCGCGTTCGGCAACGTGATGACGTTCACGCCAGACTCGCCGTTCAAGCCGGGGGAGAAGATCACCGTGCTGGTGCCGGCCGGCGTCACCGGCGTGCACTCGGCGAACGGGGTCACGCTCACCAAGACGGTCACCGACCACTTCACCACCGGCGGCTACTCCAGCCTGCGGCTGGCCCAGCTGCTCGGCCTGCTCGGCTACCTGCCGCTGCACTGGACGCCGGGTAGCCAGGGTGCGCTGGCGGAGGCGGAGCGGAGCACCGACACCGCGGCGCAGTCCCAGGCGGACCTCGCCTTCTCGCCGCCACCGGGCACCTTCAGCTGGGAGCCAGGCTACCCGGGGCTGATCCACACGTTCTGGAACCCGAACAAGCCGAACGTGATCATCACCGGGGCGATGATGGCGTTCGAGTCGCAGCACGGCATGACGCTGAACGAGACGCCGACGCCCAAGCTGTGGAGCGCGCTGTTCCAGGCCGCGAAGCGGCAGCAGCGCAACAAGGTGGGCTACACCTACGCGATCGCCAACAAGAACCTGCCGGAGACGCTGACGATCTGGCACGACGGCAGGATCGTGGAGCGCACCCTGGCCAACACCGGCATCCCGGTGTCGCCGACCGTGGACGGCACGTTCCCGGTCTACCTGAAGTTCAGGTTCCAGATCATGCGCGGCATCAACCCGGACGGCAGCGCCTACGCCGACCCGGTGTCCTGGGTGTCGTACTTCAACGGCGGCGACGCGGTGCACTACTTCCCGCGCGGCGCCTACGGCTTCCAGCAGAGCCTCGGCTGCGTTGAGCTGCCCTGGGACAGCGCCGAGCGCGCCTATCCGTACCTGACCTACGGCAGCCTGGTCACGGTCACCGGCTAACCAGCGAAAGGCCGCCGCGCGCAGGCCAGGCCAGCCAACAGGCCGGCCCAGCGAAGGCCAGGCCAGCCAAGAGCCGGCCAGAAGGCACGAAGGCCCCCGCCTGCCAAGGCGGGGGCCTTCGTCATGCGCTGGCAAAGCTTCCGCCGCAGACTGCAACGTTCCGGGCAGGTTGAACGTCTACTGGTCGGGAACTCCCGTGGACGGCCATGTCCGGTCTCAGGAGTTGCTGGGTGCATTTAGAGTCGCAAGCAAGCTTCTGCTGGTATACATCAGGCACGTCACGGTGGGCCCGTCCAGAGCGGCTGGGCATGTAGGCCAACAAGTAGAGGGAGCCGGTGTTGACTACACCCGGACCGCTGCGCGGGCTGCTGCGCCCGCGCATCGCCGCGCTTTTCGGAGTGATCGTCCTGCTGCTCGCGGCAGGGATCTGGGTCGCGTTCACGCATTCCACCGCCGAGGCCACCAACGGCAACGGCGGCAAGCCAGCCGCGGGCGGCTCGGCCCCGGCTGCCAAGCCGCTGCACGTCATCGCCATCACGCCGACGCCGGGCAGCAGAGGTGTCGACGGCGTGAGCCCCATCAAGGTCCAGTTCTCCGCCCAGGTCGCCAAGAACTCAGCGCTGCCGGTGGTCAAGCCGCGGATCCGCGGCACCTGGCAGGGCCTCGGCACCAAGACGCTGGAGTTCGTGCCGAAGCGCGGCTTCGACGAGTACACCAGGGTGCGCATCCAGATCCCGGCCGGCTCGGCCGGGGTGAGGGCGGTCAACGGCGGCGAGATAGCCACCCCGCAGAAGGCCAAGTACGTGGTCGGCCACTACCAGCCGATCAGGATGGCCGAACTGCTTGCCCAGCTCGGTTACCTGCCGCTCACCTGGCAGCAGACGTCCGGCACCGCGGTCCCGCTGTCCGACGCGCAGGCGCAGCTCAGCGCGGCCTTCCAGGCCCCGGCGGGCAGCTTCACCTGGAAGCCCGGCTACCCGTACATCCTGCACACGTTCTGGCAGGGCGGCAGCCCGGCCGGGCTGATCATGGACGGCGCGATCAGGGCTTTCGAGGCGGCACAAGGCCTGACCATGGACGGCGTCGCGGGCAAGCAGGTCTGGAAGGCCATGTTCGAGGCGCTGGCCAAGGACCAGCGCAATCACCTCGGCTACACCTACGCGCTGGCTGACCAGCACCTACCGGAAACCCTCACGGTCTGGCACAACGGGCACATCATCCTGCACAGCCCGGCCAACACCGGCATCGCGGCCGCGCCCACCACGGTCGGCACCGCGCCGGTTTACCTGCGTTACCGGTTCCAGATCATGCGCGGCACCAACCCGGACGGCAGCACGTACGCCGACCCGGTGAACTGGGTCTCCTACTTCAGGGCAGGCGAGGCCGTGCACTACTTCCCGCGCGCCTCCTATGGCTTCAACCAGAGCCTGGGCTGCGTCGAGCTGCCCTGGGGCCCGGCCAAGAAGATCTGGCCGTACATGAACTACGGCACGCTGGTCACCGTCACCGCACCCTGACCCGGCGCTCGGTAGCATCGAGGCACGGGGTGCGCGTTCTGCCACCCGACGAGCCACCAAGGAGCCAGCCGTGCCTGCCGACAAGCTGCACATCACCCTCGCCGGACGCGAGCACGTGGTGGAGGCAGGCACGACGGCCGGCCAGTTCCTCGCGACCGCTGACCAAGACCTTCAGGACGGGAACGAGGGTCACCAGGCCGGTCAGCCCGTCGCCGCGCGGCTGAACGGGGAACTCAGGGACCTGGCCAGGCCGCTTGCCGACGGCGACGTGATCGAGCCGGTCGGCATCGACAGCGCGGACGGGCTGGCGATCCTCAGGCACTCCACCGCGCACGTGCTGGCGCAAGCGGTGCAGCAGCTGTTCCCGGCGGCCAAGCTCGGCATCGGGCCGCCGGTGGAGAACGGCTTTTACTACGACTTCGACGTGCCGCAGCCGTTCGGCCCCGACGACCTCAAGTCGATCGAGCAGCAGATGCGCAAGATCGTCAAGCAGGGCCAGCGGTTCCAGCGCCGGGTGGTCACCGAGGACGAGGCCAGGGCCGAGCTGGCCGCCGAGCCGTACAAGCTGGAGCTGATCGGGCTGAAGGGCGGCGCCGCGTCGGCGGCCGGCCAGGGCACCCCGACCGAGGCGAACTTCGAGGAGTCGGTCGAGGTGGGCGGCACCGAGCTGACCATCTACGACAACGTGGACGCCGGCTCGGGCGAGCTGTGCTGGAAGGACCTGTGCCGGGGCCCGCACCTGCCAAGCACCAGGCAGATCCCGGCGTTCAAGCTGATGCGGACCGGCGGTGCCTACTGGCGCGGCAGCGAGCAGAACCCGCAGCTGCAGCGGATCTACGGCACCGCCTGGCCGTCCCGCGAGCAGCAGGACGGCTACCTGCACCTGCTCGAGGAAGCCGAGAAGCGCGATCACCGCAAGCTCGGCGTGGAGCTCGACCTGTTCTCGTTCCCCACCGAGATCGGCAGCGGGCTTGCGGTCTTCCACCCCAAGGGCGGCGTGGTGCGCAAGGAGATGGAGGGCTACTCGCGGCGGCGGCACGAGGAAGCCGGCTACGAGTTCGTGAACAGCCCGCACATCACCAAGTCCGAGCTGTTCGAGATCTCCGGGCACCTCGACTGGTTCGGCGAGAACATCTACCCGCCGATGGAACTTGAAGGCGCGAGGTACTACCTCAAGCCGATGAACTGCCCGTTCCACATCCTGATCTACCGGGCCCGCGGCCGCTCCTACCGTGAGCTGCCGCTCCGGCTGTTCGAGTTCGGCACCGTCTACCGGTACGAGAAGTCGGGCGTGGTGCACGGCCTGACCAGGGTGCGCGGCCTCACCATGGACGACGCGCACATCTTCTGCGCTCGCGAGCAGGTCGGCGACGAGCTGCGCAGCCTGCTCAGCTTCGTGCTCGACCTGCTGCGCGACTACGGGCTCGACGACTTCTACCTGGAGCTGTCCACCAGGGACGACAAGAAAGAAAAGTGGGTCGGCAGCCAGGAGGACTGGGCGAAGGCCACCGCCGAACTGCAGGCGGCGGCCGAGGAATCCGGCCTCGACCTGGTCGCCGACCCGGGCGGCGCTGCGTTCTACGGCCCGAAGATCTCGGTGCAGGCCAAGGACGCGATCGGCAGGACCTGGCAGCTGTCCACGATCCAGGTCGACTTCCAGCTGCCGAAGCGGTTCGGCCTCGAGTACCAGGCAGCCGACGGCACCAGGCAGCAGCCCATCATGATCCACCGGGCGCTGTTCGGCTCGATCGAGCGGTTCTTCGGCATCCTGGTCGAGCACTACGCGGGCGCGTTCCCG
>JASHQL010000409.1 GCA_030039155.1 Streptosporangiaceae bacterium
GCGCAGCACGCCGCTTTCCGTGGACGAGGTGCTGGCCGCCGTCCAGCACCCGTCCGCCGGGGCGATCGCCGTCTTCATCGGCACCGTGCGTGATCATGATGGCGGCAAGGGGGTAACGACGCTTGCCTACACCGCTCACCCCACCGCGCTGGCCGAGCTTGACCGGATTGCCGGGAAGGTGGCGGCCGGCCATCAGCTTCGCGGGCTGGCCGTGCTGCACCGGACCGGTGAGCTGTCGGTCGGTGAGCTGGCCGTGGTGGTGGCGGCCGCCGCCGATCACCGGGACGCCGCGTTCGCGGCCTGCCGCTCGCTGATCGAGGAGCTGAAGGCGAGCGTGCCGATCTGGAAGCACCAGTTCTTCGCCGGCGGTGACAGCGAATGGGTGCACAGTGCGTAGGCTTCGGGACATGCAGCACAGGACGGCCACCTTGCTGATCGCCGGGATCGGCGTGCTCGCGGCCCTGCTGGTGGCCGCCGTCACCTCGGTGCCTTACGTCACCCTGCTGCCGGGGCCGACGCTGAACACCCTGGGCAAGCAGGGTGCCAAGCCGCTGATCCAGATCACCGGCAGGAAGACCTATCCGACAACCGGGCACCTGAACATGGTGACGATCTCCTACATCGGCGGCCCGCACACCGACTACAACATCTTCGCGGCGCTGCGGGCCTGGCTGACGCCGCACTATGCGGTGGTGCCGCAGCAGGTGGTCTTCCCGACCGGCTCGACGCAGCAGCAGGTCGTGCAGCAGGACACCGAGGAGATGACCGGCTCACAGCAGGACGCCACGGCGGCGGCGCTGTGCCAGCTGAACATCCCCTACAAGACCATCGATACCGTCCAGGCGACGCTCAAGGGCAAGCCGGCCAGCCGCGTGCTGAAGCCGGGCGATCAGATCTCCGCGGTCGACGGCAAGCCGGTGAACTGCCACAACGACCTGGTCAGCATGATCAGGGCGATCAAGCCAAGGTCGATGGTCACGCTGACGGTCGTCCGGCATGGCCACACCATGAAGATCAAGCTCAAGACCGCGGACGTGCAGGGCGAGTCGGTCGTCGGGGTCGAGCTTTACCCGACCACGTTCGTCTTCCCGTTCACCGTGAAGTTCAACATCCCCAAGATCGGCGGGCCGAGCGCGGGGATGATGTTCGCGCTCGGCATCATCGACAAGCTGACCACGGACAACCTGACCGACGGCAAGTTCATCGCGGGCACCGGTGAGATCGAGCCGAACGGGTCCGTGCAGCCGATCGGCGGGATCCAGCAGAAGATGGTCGGCGCGCGGTCCGCGGGAGCGACGATCTTCCTCACCCCGGCGTCCAACTGCTCCGACACGGTGGGCGCGGTCCCGCCTGGCCTGCGGCTGGTCAAGGTGTCCACGCTGGCCGGGGCGATCCGTGACCTGTATGCCATCAAGCATGGCCAGCCGACACCGACCTGCTAGGCCGTGATCGCTGACCTGGAGGCTCGCCGAGCGCTCGCACGCCGTGGCCGGCGAAGGGCGTACGCTCGGATGGGGACGGGACATCGGACGGTCAGTACTGCCCTGGGGGGACAACCCTCCTGGACCCCCCCGGTATCGGCGCGTGCGACCCCGCGCGCGCACTGACAGGCCGAGCGAAGGGAGCCGGATTCCTGGTGGCGCCTCGTGTGCTCGTTGACGCGACCGCAGTGCCCGCTGACCGCGGGGCGCTCGGTCGTTATGTTGACGGCCTGGTGACGGCGCTGGCCGCGGCCGGCGCTGACCTCGCCGTGGCCTGCCAGCGAGCCGACGAGGAGCGCTACGGGCGGCTGATCCCGAGCGCACGGGTGGTGGCTGGACCGCCGGCCATCGCGCACCGGCCGGCCAGGCTGGCCTGGGAGCAGAGCGGGCTGCCGCTGGTCGCGCAGCAGGTCAGCGCCGACGTCATCCACGGGCCGCACTACTCGATGCCGCTCAAGCCCGGCCTGCCGACCGTGGTGACCATCCACGACCTGACGTTCTTCACCGAGCCGGACGCGCACAACCCGGTGACCGCCACCTACTACAAGGCGGCCATGCGCACCTCGGTCCGGCGGGCGGCCAGGCTGATCGTGCCGTCCAAGGCGACCAGGGACGAGCTGGTCCGGGTGCTCGCGGCCGATCCGACCAGGATCGACGTGGCCTACCACGGCGTCGACCACTCGCTGTTCCACCGGCCGGACGAGCGGCAGCGCACCCAGGTGTCCGACCGGCTCGGCCTGCACGGCAAGCCGTACATCGCCTACCTGGGCACGCTCGAGCCGCGCAAGAACGTGCCCGCGCTGATCACCGGCTGGGCCGCGGCTGCCGAGGGCCGGGCCGACCCGCCGGCCCTGGTGCTGGCCGGCGGCAGCGGCTGGAGCGAGGAAGTCGACGAGGCGGTCGCCGCGGTGCCCGCGCACCTGCGCATCGTCAGGCCCGGCTACCTGCACTTCGGCGACCTGCCAGGGTTTTTCGGCGGCGCCATGGTGGTGGCGTTCCCGAGCACGGGGGAGGGCTTCGGCCTGCCCGCGCTCGAGGCGATGGCCTGCGGCGCGCCGGTGCTCACCACGCACAGGACCGCGCTGCCCGAGGTGGGCGGCGAGGCCGTCGCCTACACCGAGCCGGACGCCGACAGCATCAGGGCAGCGCTGCAGTCACTGCTCGACGACCCGGGCCGGCGCCGGGCGCTCGGCGATGCCGGATATGCCCGGGCGCTTGAGTTCACCTGGGCCGCCTCGGCCGAGGCGCACATGGCCAGCTACGAGCGCGCCGCCTCGAGCACCGACAGCTAGCGCTGCTAGCACCGCAACCTGCCGATAGCTAGCCACCGCCTCCCCACATTGTGATCATGGGCTCCATACGGCTAGAGCCGTATGGAGCCCATGATCATGCCCTCGGTGGGCCGTCTGGGGAGCTCGACTGGCGGTCAGAGGTACTCGTCGGCGCCGCGCTCCTTGAGCTGGTCGACGATCTGCTTGACCTCCTGCGCCCTGGACCGCGGGCAGACCAGCAGGGCGTCCTTGGTGTCGGCGATCACCACGTCGTCCATCCCGATGGCCGCGATGACCCGGCCGGAGTCGGACACGATCACCGCGTCCTTGACGTCGCGCAGCACGGTCACCGGCGCGCCGCTGCCGATGATCAGGTTGCCCGCGTCGTCGGCCGTCAGCGACTCGCCGAGCGAGTCGAAGTCGCCCACGTCGCTCCACGGGAAGTCGGCAGGGACCGTGGCGACCTTCCTGGCCGCGGCCGCGCCCTCCATCACCGCGTAGTCCACCGAGATCTTCTCCAGCGTCGGCCAGACCTGCGCCATCACCGTCTCGGCCTCGGGGGTGCCGCGCGCGTCGGCCACCCGCATCACCCCGGCGTGCAGCGCCGGCTTCTGCCTGGCCAGCTCGGCCAGGTAGGCCTGCACCATGAACACGAACATGCCGGCGTTCCACAGGTAGCCGCCGGACTCCAGATAGCCAACCGCGACCTGCGGGGTGGGCTTCTCCTTGAACTCAGCGACCAGCCTGACCTCCGTGTGCGCCGGCTCGCTGAGCTGGACCTGCTCGCCGACGTGCAGGTAGCCGAACCGCGGGTCAGGCCGCACCGCCTTGACCCCGACCGTGACCAGGTAGCCGGCCCTGGCCGCGACCGCTGCTGACTTGACCACCTCGGTGAACGCCCGCTCGTCGCCGATCAGGTGGTCGGCGGAGAACACGGCCATCACCGCGGCCGGATCACGGCCGGCCAGCACCGCGGCGGCGAGGCTGACCGCCGCGCAGGAGTCTCGCGGTGACGGCTCGACCAGGATGTTGGCAGCGGGCACCGCAGGCAGTTGCCTGGCCACCGCGGCGGCGTGCGAGGTGCCGGTCACCACGTACACCTGGCCGGGCGCGGACAGCGGCGTGATCCGGTCGGCGGTGGCCTGCAGCAGCGTCCGGCCGGTGCCGGTGAGCGGGTGCAGGAACTTCGGCTGGCTGGCCCGCGACAGCGGCCACAGCCTGGTCCCGCTGCCACCTGCCAGGATCGTCGAGTAGAGCATCAAGCCAGTGTGCCCGATGCCGCATACCGCCGGTGGGACAGGCCGCGTCTGGGCGGTCGCTGTCACCGGCATCTGGCAGCCTGGGCGCGGGAGGTGCGGATTGCCAGTGGCCCCAGAGCTGGACGCTGCCGGGCTGCGGCTGCGCTGGCAGCCGCCGTTCCCGGTTGACCTGCGGCAGACGATGATCGTGCACAGGTTCGGCCCGCGCGACCCGGCGTACCGCACCGACAGGTCAGGCGCCATCTGGCGTACCTCGCTGACGCCAGAAGGGCCTGGCACGCTCCGGCTGCTGGCCCGCGGTCCGCTGGTGGAAGCGCCC
>JASHQL010000410.1 GCA_030039155.1 Streptosporangiaceae bacterium
GGCCGCCTGCTCGCACAGCGCGACCGCGCGCGCTGCCAGCACCTGCGGCCCGCCGGCCAGCGCCGCCACCTCGGCCGCCAGCGCGCGCTCAGGGGCCGGCTTGAGCGTCGCCGGGTTGCCGTCCCACCAGCCGCCGTACAGCCGCCACACCGTCCGCACGATGAACTCAGGCTCGTCATACACCGGCTGCAGGAACGGGCGGTCGGTCAGCCGCGCTGGCACCCGCACCGTGTGGATGGCGTCGTCCAGCCGCCCGCCGCCGTTCATGATCTCCAGGGTCTGGCTGACCAGCGACTCGAGCAGCTCGGCAGTCTCGGTCAGCGCCTGCCTGACCCGCGCCGCGCCGATCACCGGCAGCCCGTGCCCCGGCAGCAGGAAGTCCGGCTCGAGCGCGGCCATCCGGCGCAGCGCTGCCGCCCACTCGGCCGGGTACCGCTGCACCTTCTGCGGGTTGCCCGCGTTCGGCGACGCCCAGATGAACAGGTCGCCGCAGCACAGCACCTTCTGCTCGGCCAGCCAGGTCACGGTGTGGTCGTCGGTCTCGCCCTTCTCGTGCCGCAGCGCGAAGCTGGCGCCGCCCACGTCGAGCGAAAGCTCGCTGGCGTAGGTCAGGTCCGGGTACCGGTACTTGGTCGGCCAGCGCAGGCCGCGCACGCCGAACTGCCGCTGGTTGATGATGCCGTTGTACCCGGCGGTCAGCACGTACCGGTCGAACCGGCGCGGCAGCGCCTCGTGCGCGACCACCACCGGCGCAGGCCAGCCGTGCTCGGCCGCCTCTTCCTCCCACACCGGGACGCCGAAGACGTGGTCGATGTGCCCGTGCGAGTACACCGCGGTGTGCAGCCTGGCATCGGTCCACCGCCTCAGCTCCGCGTGCACCGACTCGGCCACGAACGCGCTGCCGGTGTCGACCAGCAGCAGGCCGTCCGGCGTGCCAAACGCCGAGACGTTCGCGAACGCGGGCAAGAACGCCACGCCGTCGCAGATCTCGGCCAGCCCGCCCAGATGCCCGACCGGGTGATAGTCGCCGATCCCCGCGGGTCCGTCCCGCCATAGCTTGTCGGCCAGTTCGAGCACGTCAGCAGCCATCTGGAAGCAGCCTCTCTAGGTGTCAGGCGATCGCAGGAAGCCTGCATACCACGACGGGAACTCGGTCAGCGATGCCAGCAGCACGCTCGCGCCTGCCGCGGACAGCGCCGCGGCGTCGAACGAGCCGGTCGGCACGCCGATCGCGGGCACACCGGCCTGGCCGGCCGCGGCCATGTCCGCCGGCGTGTCACCGACGTACGCGGCGGCGCCGATCCTGGCCAGCACCGCGGCCTTCTCGGCGCCGTGCACGTGACAGTAGATCTCGTCGGCGGACAGGCCGGCCGCGGCCAGGCTCGGCCCGACCGACACCTGGTGCTTGGCGGTCACGATCACCGCGCGCTGGCCGGCCCGCCTGACCGCGGCGATCGCCTCAGCCGCCCCTGGCAGCGCGGTGGTGAGCTGGCTGGCCAGCACCACGTAGTGCCGCCGGAAGCCGGCCACCGCGGCCTGCTGCTGCCCGGCCGGATACCAGTAGCCGACCTCGTCCTCCAGCTTGATCCCCATCCGCGAGTCGACCTGGTCCAGGTCGATCGGCACGCCGGTGTCCGCCGACAGCGCCCGCCAGGCGGCCATGATCGCCGGCCGCGAGTCGATCAGCGTCAGGTCGAGGTCGAATCCGACCGGGCCAGCTCGCACGGCCTTACGAACCGGCACCGCAGCTCAGGGCGCTTGCGGCAGCTTGACCGAGCCGCGCTTGGCTGGCTTGGCGGACGGCGGCGGCACCACCGGGCCGATGTCGCCGTCCGGCGCCAGGTCCAGGTCGACGATCACCGGCGCATGGTCGCTCGGGCCCGTGCCCTTGCGCGCCTGCCTGTCGATCCAGGCGGCCTTGACCCGCCCGGCCACCGGCTCGCTGGCCAGCACCAGGTCGATCCGCATGCCGAGGTCCTGGTGGAACATGCCGGCCCGGTAGTCCCAGTAGGAGAACACCCGCTCGCCAGGCCACCGGTCCCGCACCACGTCGCGCAGCCCGAGGTCCTGCAGGCTCGCCAGCGCGGCCCGCTCGGGCCCGGTGACGTGCGTCTGCCCGATGTAGGCCTCTGGGTCGAACACGTCGTCGTCGGCCGGCGCGATGTTCATGTCCCCGCAGACGACCACAGCCGCCGGGCCTGCCTGCACGATCTCGCGCAGCTTGCCGAGCCAGGCAAGCTTGTACCGGTAGTGCTCGGAGTCAGGGGTACGCCCGTTCGGCACGTACACCGAGTGCACGCGGATGCCGCCGCAGGTAGCCGCGACCGCCCGCGCCTCCTGGTGCGGGAAGCCGGGGCCGCCGGCCAGCCCGGTCAGCACGTCGTCGAGCCCTGCCCTTGACAGGATCGCCACGCCGTTCCACTGCGCCTCGCCGTGTACCGCGACGGCGTAACCGCGCTCGGCCAGCTCGGCCCCGAGTAGCTCGGTGAACGCATCGTCGGCCAGCTTGGTCTCCTGCAGGCAGACCACGTCCGGCTGCCGCTGGTCCAGCCAGGGCAGCAGCCTGGGCAGCCGCTGCTTGACCGAGTTCACGTTCCACGTCGCGATCCGCACCAGGGGACCTCCGATCGTCGCGGGTCAGATTCGTGGGGCCGGTGGGACTTGAACCCACACTGTCAGGAACCTAAATCCTGTGCCTCCTGCCTAATTGGGCTACGACCCCGTGCGGCGCGCTGCGCTGGTCACACGCCGAGATCCTGGCGCAGCCTGGCGACGTGGCCGGTGGCCTTCACGCCGTAGTACGCCCGCTCGATCTTCCCGCCGGCGTCGATCACGAAGGTGGACCTGATCACGCCGACCGACTTCTTGCCGTACATCATCTTCTCGCCATATGCGCCATATGCCGACAGCACCGCCTTGTCCGGGTCAGACAATAGCGGGAACGTCAGGCCATCGCGCTCGGCGAACTTCGCCAGCTTGGCCTGGCTGTCCGGGGAGATGCCGAGCACGGTGA
>JASHQL010000411.1 GCA_030039155.1 Streptosporangiaceae bacterium
GGCCAGCGTGTCCGGCTCTCGCTGCCGGTACCCGGCGCGCAGGATCGCGGCGCTGTCCCGGCCGGCCCGCCCGGCCAGGCACGGGTCGAGGAACGGGCACGCGCGGCAGTTGGCGTGGCTCGGATTGGGCCTGGTGGCCTGCGCCGGGTCGGTCATCTGGGCGGCGTCGTGCAGCAGCGCACGGCCGGCCGCCGCGACCGCGCCATCGGGGTAGCGCAGCCAGCTGCGGCGGAATCCGTCGCCGTGCTGCTGCACGATCTCGGGCGCGTCGGCTGGTTCGCTCGCCCGTGCGTACAGCCTGCGGTGCTGCGGGATCGACCGGCCGCCGCCGCTCGGCTCGTGCTGCCGCACCACCGGCCAGCTGCGCCGCGCCCGGCGACGGCGCAGCCAGCCAACGCCCGCAGCGCTGCGGGGCGGCTGCGGCGCCTGGTCCCTGGTCACCGGCCGGAGGCGCAGCTCGTTGCGGATCGTGCCGACGATACGCAGGCCGGGATAGAACTGCTCCCAGGCCCAGCAGGCGGTGCGGTCGTCCGGATCGGCAACCAGGCCGGCGGTGTCCGGCCAGTCACCGTCGATCACGGTGTGCCTGACGATCCAGTAAGCGTCGTGCTGGTCCACCGCGAGCATGTCGATCCTGCCGCGGTACCAGACCGGCTGGCTGCCGACCGGCAGCTGCACGTCGTACTCCGCCTCGACCTGCACCGGCGAGAACGTGTCGACGTCCGGTGCCCAGCTCACGTAGCGCTGGAGCAGCCGGTGGCCAAGCTCTCGGTCAGCCGATCCCGCGGCCTGCCGACCGGCCAGCGCGCGGTCCAAGCCTTGCCGCACCAGCGGCATGGTGATCTGCCGGTCCCAGTCCCACATGCCGGGGAAGTAGTAGATGGCCAGCGCCTCGCGCAGCGCGGCGGCGAGGTCAGGCCCGGCTGGCGCCGCAAGCGGCTCCAGGTTCTGCCTGGCGCGAGCCGAGTAGTCCCACTGTTGCCGGCAGCGCCGGAACGACTGGCGATCCTGCGGGGTCAGCACCACGGCCATGCCATCAGCATTCCCGCGCCGGGGCGTGCTGACCAGCGGGCGGCCGGCCGGGGCCGGCGGGCGAGGCGAGCCGGGAGACCTTCGTTCCCGTTATTGGCGGTAGGTCGCCAGGAACTCGGCGATCCGGCCGATGGCGTCGTCCAGCACGCTGACCGAGGCCAGGAACACCAGCCGCAGGTGGTCGGTGGTCGGCAGGTTGAAGCCGGAGCCGTGCGAGAGCAGCAGGTGCTGCTGCTCGAGCAGGTCGATCACCAGCTGCTCGTCGTCGGTGATCTTGTGCACCTCCGGGTCGAGCCGCGGGAACACATACAGCGCGCCGGCCGGCTTCACGCAGTCCACGCCGGGAATCGAGCTGATCTGCTGCCAGGCGAAGTCGCGCTGGTCGCGCAGCCTGCCGCCGGGCTCGAGCAGGTACTTGATGTCCACGCCGCCGCCGAGCGCGGTCGGGATCGCGTACTGGGCGGGCACGTTCGGGCACAGCCGCATGTTCGCCAGCAGCTCCAGCCCGTCCAGGTAGTCACCGGCCTGCTGCCGCGGCCCTGACACCACCAGCCAGCCCGACCGGAAGCCGGCCAGCCGGTAGGTCTTGGACAGCCCGCCGAGGCTCAGCACCAGCAGGTCGGGCGCCAGCGCCGCCGCGCACTCGTGCACCGCGCCGTCGTACAGGATCTGGTCGTAGATCTCATCGGTGAGCACCAGCAGCCCGTGCCTGCGCGCCAGGTCAAGCAGCCCGAGCAGGGTCTGCCGCGAGTAGACGGCGCCGGTCGGGTTGTTCGGATTGATGATCACCAGCGCCCTGGTACGGCCGGTGATCAGGCTGGCCACGTGCTCCAGATCCGGTGCCCAGCCCGCTTCCTCTGCACACCGGTAGTGCACCGCAAGCCCGCCGCACATGCTGACCGCCCCGGTCCACAGCGGATAATCAGGGCTGGGAACGAGGACCTCGTCGCCGGTGTCGAGCAACGCTTGCAGCGCCATCACGATGAGCTCGGAGACGCCGTTGCCGAGGAAGACGTCGTCAGGCCCGACGTCGCCGACGCCGCGCCGCTGGTAGCTCTGCGCGACGGCCAGCCGGGCCGGGTGGATGCCGCGCGCATCGCTGTAACCCTGCGCGGCGCCGATGCTCTGCGCCACCTCGAGCAGCACCGCGTCCGGCGCGTCAAGCCCGAACGGCGCCGGGTTGCCGAGATTCAGCTTGAGGATGCTGTGCCCTTCGGCCTCCAGTTGCCTGGCCCTGCGCAGGACCGGGCCGCGGATGTCGTAACGCACGTTGCGCAGCCTGCTGGCCTGGGGTACCGACACCTATGGAACGTTACCGTGCTCGTCCGGCCGGCAGGGCTGGCTCGGCTCAGCGGGCCGCCAGCACCTCTGCGATCTTCGCGGCGGCACCTGGCGGGTCGCTGGCATCGTGCAGCACCTCGCCCCAGGACCAGCGGTAGAACCAGCGCAGCCTGCCGTCCTCGCCGGTGCCTGGCACGCAGTCGATGCTCTCGGCGAGCATCGAGGCGCCCGGCATGAACACGTGCAGCGCCGCCGGGTACGTGGTCTTCACCGTGGCGTGGAAGCCCTCGGTATCCAGCGCCGTCGCGAGCTTGTGCAAGTGGTAGCTGCGCGCGTGGTCGCGGATGCCGTCCTGCATGTCACCTACCTATGCGGGGTCCGCACATAGTCGACGCGCGAGGACGCGTGTTGTCAACCCCCGCGAAGGTTCGATGCTAGCGTCCGGCGGCACCATAGCCCGGATAACCGGCCGTGCTGTCCAGGCCGTAGGTCGGCTCGGGCTGGCCGTATCCGCCCTGGCTTGGCGGAGCCGGCTGGTAGGCGGGCGGCGGGTAGCTGGCGTGCTCGCTGCCGAGCTGGTAGCCGTTGCGTGCGTAGTCCGCGGTGCTGTAGCCGTTGCCGGTGTAGCCGTTCGCGTCGTCGTGGTAGTAAGGCCCGTTGCCGTACTGGCCGGCCGCCGGCAGGTAGCCGTGCTGCGGCAGCGGCTGCTCGTACTGGTAGCTGCCCTGGTAGGCGGGCGCCACGGCGGGAGCTGGCTGCTGCTGGTAGCTGGCCGGGGAGTCGGTCACGTAACTGCCGTAGGGGTTGCCGGCCGGCTGGCTTGCCTGCTGGCCGAGCGGCTGGCTGACCGCCGAAGGGACGGGCTGCGGCCCGGTCGGCAACGGCAGGCTCGGGTGGTTGCGGTAGCTCGCGGCG
>JASHQL010000412.1 GCA_030039155.1 Streptosporangiaceae bacterium
CTCGCCGATCCGCCGGCCACCCAGTCGGGCTGGTACGACCGGCTGCGCGACTGGGGGCTGCCGGTCAGCACGCTGTACAAGGTGGTGCCCGAGCTGGCCGGCGTGCACGAGTACGTCGGCTACTACGCCGAGCACCGGCACGACCCGCCGTACGAGATCGACGGCGTGGTGGTCAAGATCGATGAGCTGGCCGTGCAGCAGCAGCTCGGCAACACCAGCAGGGCGCCGCGCTGGGCGATCGCCTACAAGTACCCGCCGGAGGAGGTCACCACCAGGCTGCTCGACATCCGGGTGAACGTGGGCAGGACCGGCCGGGTCACCCCGTTCGCGGTGATGGAGCCGGTCAAGGTCAGCGGCTCCACGGTGGAAAACGCAACCTTGCACAACGCCGACGAGATCGCGCGCAAGGGCGTGCTGATCGGCGACATGGTGGTGCTGCGCAAGGCAGGCGACGTGATCCCGGAGGTGGTCGGGCCGGTCGCCGACCTGCGCACCGGGAACGAGCGCGCGTTCGACTTCCCGACCGCCTGCCCGTCGTGTGGCACCACGCTGGTCAGGGAGGAAGGCGGCGTCGACTGGCGCTGCCCGAACGCCAGGTCCTGCCCGTCGCAGCTGCGCGAGCGGCTGTTCCACCTGGCCGGGCGCGGTGCCCTGGACATCGAGGTGCTCGGCTACGAGGCGGCGGTGGCGCTGCTCGACTCAGGGCTGGTGACCGACGAGGGCGACCTGTTCGCGCTGACCGCGGAGTCGCTGGCGACCGCGCCGTTCTTCGTGAACAAGCAGGGCACGCTGACGGTCAACGCCAACCGGCTGCTTGCCAACCTGGAGGAGGCCAGGGCCAGGCCGCTGTGGCGGATCCTGGTCGCGCTGTCGATCAGGCACGTCGGGCCGACCGCGGCGAGGGCGCTGGCAGCGGCGTTCGGCTCCGTGCAGGCGATCAGGTCAGCGGGCGCCGAGCAGCTCGTCACGGTCGATGACGTCGGGCCCACCATCGCTGCCTCGATCCAGGCCTGGTTCGAGGTGGACTGGCATGCCGCGATCGTCGATAAGTGGCAGGCGGCTGGCGTGCAGCTCGCGCAGCAGGGCTGGACGCCGCCGCCGCCCGCCACCGAGGCTGCTGCCGGGCCGCTGGCCGGGCTGATCTTCGTGCTGACCGGCACGCTGCCGAGCCTGACCAGGGAGGAAGCCGCGCAGGCCATCGGCGAGCAGGGCGGCAAGGTGTCCGGCTCGGTGTCGGCCAAGACCAGCTTCGTGATCGCGGGAGAGAGCGCCGGGTCCAAGCTGGCAAAGGCTGAGTCGCTTGGCGTGGCGGTACTGGACGAGGACGGCCTGCGCGTGCTGCTGTCAGATGGGCCGGACGCCGCACGGGCGGCCGCGGGAGCTGCAAGGCCGACATCATCCGGATAGCAGGCGGCGCAGCGTCTGGGGGCGTCACGCTGGGGTAACAGACGGCAGCTTCGGCTGGCCCGCCTGGGGATTGGGTGAAATGCGAGACGAATCGCGGCTGCACCGTGATGATCACGAGTTGTTACGGATAGTATGCGATTGGCTGCAGGAAGGTACGACCCGCAGCTACAATCCGAATAGTTTAGGAAAGGTTAAGGCACTCGGGCGAGATGCAATCGGTTGCAGCTCGGCGGGCTAGCACTGTGGCGACCTTGAGGGATCCGGAGACTGCATGAGGGACCCCAACGACACCAGGAACACCGGCCCGCGTGTCGGCTCCCCGCTGTGGATCCACCTGACCTCGGTGATCATCGCGGGCTCCGTGGTCTTCGTGCTGGCTATGACCAGGGTGACCGGCCTGACCAGCTGGGTCGACAGTGCCGGGCATTCCCATCCCGGGCTGGTCTGCATGCCGGTCTTCTGGGTGCTCGCGGCGATGGCGATCCTCGGCCAGGCATGGCCGATCATCACGCCGGGCCGGTCCGGGGCCGAGTCACCAGTCGCCTCGGTCACCTTCTGCTTCGCCGCGTTGCTGCACTGGGGACTGGCCGTGGCCGTGCTGCTGCGGGCCGGCTCCACGCTGGTGGTTTTCGTGGTCCAGCGCAAGGCGGTGCACCGTGCGCTGTTCAACGCGGCGCAGGCCACGCTGTCGGTGACCGCGGCCGCCGCCGTGCTGATGGCCTTCGGCTTTATGCCGTCTCCGATGCACCCGTGGGTGCCGTCGGGCAGGGACTTGCCGGTGGTGCTGCTGGCCGGGTTCGGCTACTTCATCGTGAACTTCGTCGTGGTCGGCGTCGCGATCGCGCTGCACAACCGGGTGCTCGTGCTGCGGAGCCTGCGCGCGGCGCTGCCCTACCAGGGCCTGGTCAGCACCGTCCTGCTGGCCACCGCGCCGCTGGTCACCGTGGTCATGGCGAAGGACTCAGCGCTGCTGCTGCTGCTGTTCCTGTTCCCGCTCGCGGCCATCTACATCAACGCCGCGATCTCGGTGCAGCGCGAGCATCAGGCCCATCACGACGAGCTGACCGGCCTGGCCAACCGGAAGCTGCTGCTCAGGCGGACCACCGAGGCGCTGGCCCAGGCCGACATGAACGGCGGCAACGTCGGCTTCCTACTGCTCGACCTCGACCGCGGGCTCAAGGAAGTCAACGACACCCTGGGCCACGCGGTCGGCGACCGGCTGCTGCAGAACGTCGCGCACCGGCTCACCCACAGCGTGCGACCCGGCGACCTGGTAGCCAGGCTGGGCGGCGACGAGTTCGCCGTGCTGCTGCCGTCGGTCAAGGAGCCCGCGGCTGCCAGGGAGGTGGCTGCGCGGCTGCGGGCCGCGGTCGCCGAGCCGATCAGGCTTGAGCAGCTGTCGTTCGTGATCGAGGTCAGCATCGGGATCGCGATGTTCCCCGACGACGCGACCAGCGCCGACCTGCTGATGCAGCGGGCCGACATGGCCATGTACCTGGCCAAGCAGCACCGCACCGGAGCCGAGCGGTACCAGGCCGACCTCGACCGCAACTCGCCGGCCAGGCTCGCGCTGCAGGCCGAGTTGCGCCGCGGCCTGGACCGCGGCGAGCTCGAACTCCACTACCAGCCGAAGGTGTACCTGTGCGACGGGCAGACGGCGGGCATGGAGGCACTGGTCAGGTGGCAGCA